>NZ_JBBGZC010000017.1:0-25705 GCF_037479395.1 Comamonas sp. MYb21
AGCTGGAGCAGACGGTGACCAGCCAGCGCGAGGAAGCGGCGCAAAGCATCGAGATACGGCATTACCTGTGTGACCACCTGGGAACGCCCCATGCACTGATCCGGGAAGACACCCGGGTGGAGTGGGCGGTGCAACTGGATGCCTGGGGCAATGTGCGGGTGGAGCATAACCCCGGGAATTTGTACCAGCCGATCAGGCTACCGGGGCAGCATGCGGATGGAGATACGGGGCTTTATTACAACCGGTATCGGTATTATGATTCATGGTTAGGAGTTTATATAAATAAGGATCCGATTGGCCTGAGCAGCGGTCCAAACACATATAACTACTCATTGAATAACCCCATTGAGGTTTATGACCCTACAGGACTAATTCCACCATTGATCGTCATCGCGTATTTAACAGCCATTGGAGCTGGAACTGGTGGAGCGGCAAGTTACATAAAACAGAAATTTATAGATAAAAAGTGCAACGTTAATCAAAAAGATATTATTAATGGAATTTTATGGGGAGCAGCTGGAGGCGCGGCAATGCCATTTGTCGGTGCAAGTGTCATAGGTGCCATGGGGGTAGGCGGTGTGGCGGGAGTCGGTCAGTATGTCAGCGGTGGAATCATTAATAATGAATCCATAAATATGCAAAGCGCAATTATTAACGGAGCAATGGGTGCCGCTGGCGGTTCTGTGGGAGGAACATTTATAAATAAAATGCCTTGGAATCCACCAAAAGGATGGATGGGGGTCAGACCGTATGATGACCAACCAATGCCTCAGCTAGTTTTTGATGCGGCTCTAAAGGACACATTACGTTCAAATTTATCAGCAAAGTCGATTGGCCAAGGTGCTGCTGGAGCGCAACTAGGCAATCAAACTGAACTACCTTGCCTCACATGCGAGTTTAAATGTGAATAAACATAGATATCAAGTTGATCTCATCACGGAACTCCTTTGGCCTAATAACATCACAGGCATAGTAATTTTCCTAATAGGATCATTTTCAACACTTCTCCTGTTAAATTTTTCTTTTAGAGAATTGAATTATCATAGAAAAATTTATCACTGGAATTCAAATAGCGCTTATATACAAAAACTGGCAATCGATAAGAATATCTTAGAAATTCAGTATAACTACGTGGTAGATGGCGCAGATTATACAAACTCTAAAATAAACTCAAAAATGCTTAATAAAGCTGAAATTGACTCCAAACAAGCATTAGAATTAATAGCGCAAAAAAAATACAAAAAAATAATTGAAATAAGATTCAACCCCAAAAATCCCAAAGAATCAGTTTACATATTAGATCCCAATGAGATTTATTACAGTCTATTCATCGCACTATTTTCTATTTTCTCAGCATCAGTCCATGGAATATTGTTAATTAGGAAATTTAAAAACATCATCTACAGGCAAAAATTACGCTCATGACATGTGACTTATATCCCAAAAAAATTACATCCAAACTGGGTATGCATGTAACAATCCACCGACTTCAGAAATAACATCAGCGGCTATTTGAGAAATCCAACAAGCCATCGAGAAATAGGTAGCAGCAACTTCACATACAACCTATTCTGCCATCTTGTCAAATGACTTAAATTTACCAGCAGGAACGCTTCGATTCTCTCAATAAACCAATATGGCGGGAGGCGACAAAATGAAAATCTATGCAATATTTATCAATTTAATAGCATGCTTTTTCATATATTTGCACATTCCTGAATTTAGAGAAAGAATAATTGGAGCAATTTTTCTTACCATGATGCAATTTTGCTTACTTTATGAGCACGGCTACAAAATCTTCCTCAAAAAAGGTTACAAAAAAATATTTATGATTTTCTATTGCCTGCCTTTTGCACTAACATTCGTAATAATCACCTATTGCATATCAAGTATTTGATTTGAATAGAAGTATTTTTAGACTTTAGAGTTAAATACTATCTATAAATAAATGAAAATTTTGAACACTGATCGCATCATGGCAATGCGAACTGGAGTCTGCGAAGTGAAAATTTTCCTAGTGTTAATTTTCTATTCTTCTCGTCATATGGTTCTTTGAATATTTATAGCCACCAATACAATATTGCTGGTAACATTTTTCAAGTTGTGATGCTGCTTTGTATAATATGTGAGCATGATTTTAAGATTTATTATAAAAATGAAAAGAAAAATATTTATGATTTTTATGTTTTCCCATGCATTTTAGTTTTCTGTATATTCATTCGAAATGATTTGCGAAGCTTATATTGAAAAGTCTACTAAAATTTAGATTTTTTGCAATTGCGAGTTGTAGTGCTAATGAATGCCTGTGAATAATCTTATCTGCTCGTTGTTCTATTGATGTATTGGATATTTATTTGTTAAATGGGAATGTCTGTTGGGGTTTTCTTAATTGTATTTGGTTTGACATTATTCTTTGGTATTTTTATTGACATTTTGGATATAGAAAGTAACTTAATTTGAATCATTTTTGCTATTGTAATGCAAATGTGCTTGGTTTATGAGCATGGATGCAAAATCTTCTTCAAAGAAGGCAGTGGAAAAATATTTGTGACTCTCTATTGCCTTCCGTTTTTATTTAATTTCGTTATAATTTTTCATAAGCGGTCAGCAATCAATAAGCGGCTCAAAAATTCGAGATCCGCCACGACCTCCGTGGTCACCGGCAAGCGACATTGAGCAGAAGGGGGGGCGAGTGGAATACATCCTGAGTGAGCTGTACCAGCAGAGTTAGCTGGCCTGGGCAGACCAAGGGTGGCTGCGCTGATCCCTTGATGCAATGCGAGGGCTGCGATGACGGCGTTGCGCCTCGTTCACCGCGTCTTCGCCTATAGTGCGGACACCAGCCACTCCGCCAGCGACCATGCCCCTGCTCGACAGCCAACACGCCGATGAACTCAGCGCCTTGCTGGCGGTGTTTGATGCCGGCTCGTTTGTTGCAGCGGCCGCGCAGCTGCAGCGCCACCCGACGGTGCTGTCGCGCCGGCTGAGCGCGCTGGAGGCGCGGCTGGGGATTCGGTTGCTGGAGCGGTCCACGCGCCAGCTGCGGTTTACCAGCGAGGGCCAGCATTTTGTAGCCCAGGTGCGCGAGGCCCTGGCCTTGCTGGACCAGGCCCAGCGCCAGGCCAGCGAGGCCGCCGCCGTTGTGCGCGGATCGCTGCGGCTGTCGCTACCGGCCAGCATGGGGCGGCGCTGGCTCAGCCCCATGGTGGCGGGGTTTGCCAAAGCCCATCCGCAGGTGGTGCTGGATGTGGAGTATGCCGAGCGCTTTGTGGACATCATCGGCGAGCGTTTTGATGCGGCGATCCGCATCGGCTCGCTGGCCGACAGCAGCCTGGTGGCGACCCGGCTGTGTGACCACCGGCGCCTGGTCTGTGCCGCGCCCAGCTACCTGGCCGCGCAAGGCTGGCCGCGAACGCCGCAGGACCTGGCCAGCCACCGCTGCCTGGGCTTTACCGGGCTGCGCAGCTACCCGCAGTGGCAGTTCTCGCGCGTGGGGGAATCCTGCACGGTCAGCATCCGCGCCAGCATGGTGAGCAATGACAACGAGGCCTTGCTGGTGGCCGCGCGCCAAGGGCTGGGCATCATGGCGGGTGGCGACTGGTTGCTGGGCCCCGAGGTGGCAGCGGGCCATCTGCAGGAGGTGCTGCCGCAGTGGCAGCTGCAGGCCGATGCCGGCATCTACCTGGTGCGGCCTTCCAGCCAGTGGCGCAGTGCCGCATCCAGCGCCTGGCGCGACTGGGTGATGGCGCATTTTGCGCAGGGCGCGCCCTGGCGCCAGCCAGAAGGCGCTGCTTGAGGAAGAGTCAGGCCAGCGCGTGGGCGGCGGCAATGCCGCTGCGCACGGCGCCTTCCAGGGTCGCGGGGTAGGGCCCGTCGATATAGTCGCCGCAGGCCAGCAGGCCGGGTGCAATGGCCATGCCGGGGCGCTGCAGGGCAGGCGTAGAGGCAAAGGTGGCGCGCTTTTCCACAATGGTTTTGAGGGGCAGCAAGGCCAGGCCCAGCTGGGCCTGCGCCTGGGCGATGACCTGCTGCTCGATCTCGGCGCGGTCGCCCTCGCTAGTACTGATGACAAAAGCCAAGAGGCCCGCCGGATCGCCCAGCTGGGCGCGGTCAAACACAAACTGCGCGGGCTGCTGGGGGCTGCTCTCCAGCGCCAGCCAGGGCGCGGCCAGGCTGTGGCCTTGGGCGTTGGGGGCCGGGTTCCAGGCGTAGACGGTGGCAATGGCGGTGTGTGCCAGGCGCTGGGCGTCGTCCGCCCAGGCCTGCGCCTCTGCCTGCTCGGGCGCTGATGAATCTGCAAAGGCCGCTTGCACCAGACGCGCGGCCTCCCATGCCGGGCAGGCCAGCAGCACCTGGTCATAGCGCTGTCCGTTCACCCGCCAGCCGGACTCGGACCTGGCCAGCTGCTGCACCCGCCCGCTCAGGTGGCAGTCGTGGCCCCGGGCTTGCAGCCAGCTGGCGGCGGCATCGGGGAAGAGCCGGCCCAGATCCACCAGCGGCAGCCAGAAATGCGAGCCTTTGTGGGTGGCAAACAGGCTGTCTTGCAGCACGCGCAGAAAGACCTGGCCGCTGGCCTGGTGCAGGGGCGTGTTCAGCGCCGAGATGCACAGCGGGTCAAAAAACTCCGCCAGCAGGCGCTGGGGCAGACCGGCGCAGAGATCGGCCACGCTGGCCTGCGGTGCGCAGCGAAAACCCTGGCGTTGCCAGGCGGCAGCGCGGCGCAGCAGTTGCAGGCGTTCGACCAGTGACCAGCCCCTGGCCGTGGCAATGCCGATCAGCGCATCCCAGGGCGGCGCAGTATCGGGAAACTGAATGCCCCGGCCATCGGGGTAGCGCATGGCCAGTGGCCGCTTGATAAAGGACGCATCGGTGCTGACGCCCACGCGCTCCATCAGCGCGCGGCAGGCGGTGTAGGCGCCAATCAGAATGTGCTGGCCGTTGTCAACCGTGATCTCATCGCCGCCGGGCAAGGCCAAGGCCAGGCCGCGCGCGCGGCCGCCCCAGTGGGCGGAGGATTCCCAGACCGTGACCTGGTGGGCACTGACTGCGGCGAGCTCAACGGCGGCGGCCATGCCAGCCCAGCCGCCGCCGATCACGGCGATACGTTGGCTGCTGGCCACGTTACATGCGGCCCAGTGCTTGCATGCGCCAGGCCAGCCAGAGCTTGCGCAGAGGGGTCAGGCTCACGCGCTGGTGCAGCACCTGGAACTTGTCCTGCTCGATCTCGCGCAGCAAGGTGCGGTAGATGCTGGCCATCATCAGGCCGGGCTTCTGGGCGCGGTAATCGGCCTGCGGCAGCAGGGCCAGCGCCTCGTCATAGAGCTGGTGGGCGCGCTGGGCCTGAAAGCGCATCAGCGCCTCGAAGCGCTCCGAGTACTTGCGGTTGAGAATCTCATGCGCCTTGACATCGAACTGCTGGAGCTCATTGACGGGCAGGTAGATGCGGCCGCGCATCGCGTCCTCGCCCACATCGCGGATGATGTTGGTGAGCTGGAACGCCAGGCCCAGCTTGTGGGCGTACTGCGTGGTTTGCGGGCTGGTCTGGCCAAAGATGCGGGCCGCCACCTCGCCCACCACGCCTGCCACCAGATGGCAGTAGCGCTGCAGGCCGGGAAAATCCAGATAGCGGGTCTGCTCCAGGTCCATCTGACAGCCCTCGATCACCGCCAGCAGGTGCTCGGCCTGGATGGAAAAGGCGCTGGCATGGGGCATCAGCGCCTGCATCACCGGGTGGCTGGGCTGGCCGGCAAAGCTCTTGCGCACTTCGCTCTGCCACCAGGCCAGCTTGGTGGCCGCCACGCCCGGGTCGCTCACCTCGTCGACGACATCGTCGACCTCTCTGCAAAAGGCGTAGAAGGCGGTGATCGCTGCACGCCGGTCTTTAGGCAGGAAGAGAAAGGCATAGTAAAAGCTGCTGCCTGAGGCTGCGGCCTTGTTTTGAACATACTGCTGGGGCGTGGTCATAAGCGCCGTATTGTCCCATGGGCCGGAGGCCCGGGAGGGATTACCCCAGCGACAGAGATGCAAGTCATCACGGCGCCTTGCCAGGCTCCTCTGCATGACCGCGCAAACCGGGCTGCACTGCCACGATGGCGGGGGTGAGCGCTTGCACAGCTTTGTTGACAATGCCTGCTGGGGTGACTGGGGCTGCTGATCAAAGGAAAAAATATAAATAAATTCAAAGATCTTTGGTGTTATGGCATGCAGGCGTCGGTCGACGGGAGGGCGTATCGAAGTCTTTTGTTGCAATAGTTGTTGGGTATTGACATGTCGCCCTCCATATAATCGCGGTCGCCATTGAGCACAAGGGGAGATACATGCCGCCCGGGCACCAGGACCAAAGCCAACAACAAGTCCGGGTTTCCACACTGACGGCGGCATGTGCGGAGGGACGCTGCAGGCACCACGATTGACGGGGTGCCTGTGGCGGATCTTTCTGTCGTGGATCTAGCGGGTACGGGCTGAACACCATTGAGGGGTTCAGCCCGTTTTCCTTCTGGGCCTCTGAGCCATCGCGTGACGGGCCGCTTGCATAATGCTGCCATGCGCATACTCCTGGTAGAAGATGATCAGATGATTGGCGAAGTGGTGCTCGATGCACTGCGTGCCGAATCCTGGGCGGTCGATTGGGTCAAAGACGGGGCGATGGCGCAGACGGCGCTGGCGACGGCCGGCTACGACCTGGTGCTGCTGGACCTGGGCCTGCCCAAGGTGGATGGACTGCAGGTGCTGCGCGAGATGCGCGCGCGCCAGGTCCGCATTCCGGTGCTGGTGGCCACGGCGCGCGATGCCATTGCCGAGCGGGTGGCGGGGCTCGACGCCGGTGCCGACGACTACATCATCAAACCCTATGACCTCGATGAGCTGCTGGCGCGTATCCGGGCGCTGCTGCGCCGTGCCAGCGGCCGGGCCGAACCCGAGTACTGCTGGGGCCAGGTGCGCCTGGTGCCCGCCTCGCGCGAGGCCTTTGTGGCCGGCCAGCCGGTGCAGCTGTCGGCCCGTGAGTGGGCGGTGCTCGAGCCCTTGATCGCCCGGCCCGGCCGCGTGCTCTCGCGTGCGCAGCTGGAAGAAAAGCTCTACTCCTGGCGCGATGACATCAGCAGCAATGCGGTTGAAGTCTACATCCACGGCGTGCGCAAAAAGCTGGGCGCCGATCTGATCCAGAATGTGCGCGGCCTGGGCTACCTGGTGCCGGTCGAGTCGCTGCCAAGCGGGGTGGCACCTTGAGCCATGCGCTGTGGGCCGGGCGGCCTTTTTCGCTGCGCGCGCGGCTCATCTGGGCGCTGCTGGCTGTGGTGGTGGTGGCCGCGGGCTTGCAGGCTGTCAGCATCTACCGCACGGCGCGGGCGGAGACCGAGGCGCTGTTCGATGTGCAGATGCAGCGCATTGCGCTGGCGCTGTCGGCCGGCTTGGCCTCCGAAGTTGCGTCTGATGCGCTGGCCGATCCGCAGGCCAAGGCCCAGGACATGATCGTGCAGATCTGGCGCGCCGACGGCATCATGCTCTACCGCTCCAGCAACTCGCGCTTGCTGCCCCAGGTCGCCGTGCTGGGTTTCAGCGATGCGCGGGCGCACGGCGTGGCCTTTCGCATCTATGCGCTGCAGACGCCGACCCAGGTGATCCAGGTGGCGCAAGAGGCGGCATCGCGCGGCCAGATGGCCGGCAATGTGGCCCTGCGCTCCATCGTGCCGGTGCTGCTGCTGGCCCCGCTGATCATGCTGGTGGTGTGGTGGGTGGTGGCCCATGCCCTGGCGCCGTTGGCGCGTACCCGCGAGCAGCTGGCGGCGCGCCAGGCCGATGATTTGTCTCCGCTGGCCGATGCCGATCTGCCGTTGGAAGTGCAGCCCCTGGTGCAGGAGATGAACCTGCTGCTGGCGCGCTTGCAGGCGGCCTTTGATGCGCTGCAGCGCTTTGTCGGCGACGCCGCCCATGAGCTGCGTACACCGCTGGCGGCGCTGCGGCTGCAGGTGCAGGGCCTGGCCCGCGCGCCCGATGATGCCGCGCGGCGCGTGGCCAGCGAGCGGGTGATGGCCGGCATTGACCGGGCCACGCGCATGGTCGAGCAGCTGCTGCACCTGGCGCGGCAGGAGGCCGGGCAGATGCAGGCAGCGCCTGCGCAGCCGGTTGCGGTGGCTGCGCTGTGCGAGATGGCGGTCGATGAGCTGCAGCCGCTGGCCCAGCAGGCCGGCTTGACCTTGCAGCACCAGTTGGACGAGACCCTGGAGCCCGTGCAGGGCCAGGCCGATGCGCTCGGACTGCTGCTGCGCAATCTGCTGGAAAACGCGCTGCGCTACACCCCCGCAGGTGGCCAGGTACTGTGCCGCTGGTACGCCGATGCCGAAGGCCAGCGTGTGCTCAGCGTTGAAGACAGCGGGCCCGGTATCGCCCCCGAAGAGCGCGAGCGGGTGCTGGACCGCTTCTACCGCGTGCCCGGCACCACTGCGCATGGCAGCGGGCTGGGGCTGGCCATTGTCAGCGCGGTGGCACGCCAGCATGCGGCCGAGTTGCTGCTGGATGCATCTCCCAGCTTGGGTGGCCTGCGCGTGCGGGTGATTTTCTGAGCCCACACGGCGCAAACTGATTCGTTGTAAATATCAGCTTATTCAATCTGCGAACTTCTAGGGTTAGCAGGGGGAGGGGGCTGTCGGTACCTAGGGGATAAAGGAGCGCACAAGAACCTTTAGGAGACCGGCATGAACCCATGGAGCATCGCGCTCAGTGCAGCGCTGTTGGGGGTGTGGGGCGCTGCAGCGCAGGCCCAGTCCAAGGCTTTTCCGCAGCAGCCCATCAAGCTGGTGGTGGGTTACTCACCGGGCGGCTCGGTCGATATCGTGGCGCGGCAGTACGGGCAAAAGCTCTCCGAGCTGCTAGGCCAGAGCGTGATTGTCGAGAACAAGGCGGGCGCCAGCGGCACCCTGGCCGCCCATGCGGTCAAAAACGCGGCGCCCAATGGCTACACCCTGTACTTTGTCGCCAGCCCCACGATCAGCATCACGCCGGCGGTGACCAGCACCAGCTTTGACCCGGTGGCCGATTTTTCGCCGGTCGGCTCGGTCGTCAAGTACACCAATGTGCTGCTGGTGGGCGCGCAGTCGCCGTTCAAGTCGCTGCAGGAGCTGCTGGCCTTTGGCAAGGACCATCCCGGCCAGCTGACGTATGCCTCGGCGGGCAATGGCTCGTCCAACCACCTCTCGGGTGTGCTGCTGGCCAAGTACGCGGGCATCACGATGACGCATGTGCCCTTCAAGGGCAATGCGCCGGCGATGGCCGAGCTGATGGCCAACCGCGTCTCCATCCTGTTTGACCTGAACACGACGGCGGTCACGCAAGTGCAGGGCGGCAGCGTGCGCGCGCTGGCACTGACATCGCCGCAGCGCAACCCGCAGCTGCCCCAGACGCCGACGATGGCCGAGTCCGGCTACCCCGACTTCAATTTCGAGGGCTGGATTGGCCTCTTGGCACCGGCCAAGACCGCGCCCGAGGTGGTTGAGGCGCTGGCCCAGGCCAACCAGAAAATCCTGGCCGATGCCCGCTTTGTCGCCGACATGGAGCGCTCGGGCTATGCGATCGACCCGGTCAGCACCGCTGATCTGAAAAAACGCATTGCCAGTGACTACGCCTTCTTCAAGCCATTGGCCCCGGACGTTCAGGCCAGCCAGTAACGCCACCATGTCCCACACCTTCAATATCGGCGACCTGGTCGCCCAGTTCCTGCACGCCATCGATACCGAGCTAGTCTTTGGCATCATCTCCGTGCACAACATCCCCATCATGGACGGCATCGCGCGCCAGGGCGGCATCCGTGTGGTAATGACGCGCGGCGAGATGGGCGCGTCGCATATGGCCGATGGCTATGCCCGGCGCAGCGGCAAGCTGGGCGTGCTGGTCTCCAGCACCGGGCCGGGCGCGGCCAATACCGTGTCGGGCTTGCTGGAGGCCTCGTTTGCCTCCAGCCCGCTTTTGCATATCACCGGCCAGGTGCCGCGCAAGTTTCTGGGGCGCGACACCGGCGCCACCCACAATGTGCGCGACCAGCTGGGCATGCTGCAATCGGTCTGCAAGGCCAGCTACCGCATTGAGCGGGCCGAAGACGCGCTGCGCATCTTGCAGCAGGCAGCCAGCGAGGCGCTGACGGCGCCGATGGGGCCGGTCAGCATCGAGATTCCGATCGATGTGCAAAAGCAGCCTATGCCGCAGGCCGATGCGGGCACAAGCCTGGCGCTGCCGCCCCTGCCCGCGCGCCCCCGGGCCAGCGATGCCGACATTGCGCAGCTGGCCGAGCGCGTGCGGGCTGCGCGGCGGCCCATGCTCTGGGTGGGGCGCGGCGCCATCGATGGCGGCGCAGCGCTGCAGCAGCTGCTGTACAGGGGCTTTGGCATGGCATCGAGCTGGGCCGGGCGCGGCATCGTGCCCGAGGACCACCCTTGCAATCTGGGCGGCCTCAACGGCACCGGCGCGCCGGAGGTGATTGACTTCTACAAGACCGTGGATCTGATGCTCGTGGTGGGCTCGCGGCTGCGCGGCCAGGAGACCGTGGACCAAAGCCTGGCCTTGCCCGGCCTGCGGGTGCAGATCGACCTGGACCCCGCCGCCGAAGGGCGCAGCTATGACTGCGCGCAGTTTGTCTGTGGCGATGCCCGCGATGTGCTCGAACGCCTGGTGGTGGCGCTGGGCAATTACCAGGCCGAGCCCGGCTACCGCGCGCAATTTGCCGGTATGAAGCAGCGCGCGCGCCAGGCCTTTGCCGCCACGCTGGGGCCCTATGCCGGCTTTGCCGAGCAGCTCAGAAGCCAGCTGCCGCGCAATGCCGTCTGGGCCCGTGATATCACCGTGGCCAACTCGACCTGGGGCAACCGTTTGTTCGAGGTCTATGGCCCCCGCGATGCCATGCACCCGGTGGGCGCCGGCATTGGCCAGGGCCTGCCGCTGGGAATCGGCGCGGCCTTTGCCGCTGAAGGTGCCAAGACCGTGGTGCTGAGCGGCGATGCCGGCTTCATGATGAATGTCTGCGAGCTCTGGACCGCGATGCAGGAGCGGCTGGACATGCTGTTCATCGTCATGAATGACGCCGGCTACGGCGTCATCAAGCACATGCAGGATGCGAACTTTGGCGGCCGGCGCGTCTATGGCGATCTGGCACCGCCGGACTTCGCGCTGCTGGCCCAGTCGGCCGGCATCGCCTACCGCAAGCTCAGCCAGGCCCATGGCTTGGCAGAGGCGGTGGCGCAGCTGGCGAGCCAACCCGGGCTGGCATTGCTGGAGGTCGATATGCTGGCCATTGGCGAGGCACCGCCGTATTTCCCCTACCAAAAGTCTTGAGGCCGAAAGTGATGCGCGTCTAAGTTTCCTCTAAGTCTGGGCAGGCACATTAGCTCCATCGGCCTCATGCAAGTGGTATTCAGGAGTACAAAATGTCTGTTCCTTCTTTTCAACTCGGTTCGCGCAAACTGGTAGCTGCCTTGCTGACGGCAGGGGTGTTGGGCGGCGTGGGTGCCTCTGCGCTGCAGCATGTGCAGTGGAGCGCCCATGCCCAGGGCGCGCCTGCGGTCATGGCGCAAGCGGCGCCGGCTTCCGCGCCCATGGTGAGCCTGCCCAATTTCAGCGCCATCACCCAGCAGGCCGGGCCTGCAGTGGTCAATATCAGTGTGCGCGGCACGCGCAAGGTCTCGGACGATGAGGACGACGGTGACGATGCCGATGCCGCACCCTCGGCCAACCGGGGCCAGCAGATCGACCCCAATGACCCGATGCTGCAGTTCTTCCGCCAGTTCGGCTTTGGCGTGCCCCAGCAAGGCATGCCGCGCGGCTTTGGCCGCCAGGTGCCGCAAGAGGTGCCGATGGCCGGCGAGGGCTCGGGCTTTATCATCAGCCCCGATGGCACGATCCTGACCAATGCCCACGTGGTCAAGGGCGCCAAGACGGTGACGGTCAAGCTCACCGACCGGCGCGAGTTCAAGGCCAAGGTGCTGGGCTCGGACCCCAAGACCGATATCGCGGTCATCAAGATCGATGCCAAGGATTTGCCGGTCGCCAAGATCGGTGACTCCAAGGCCATCCAGCAAGGCGAATGGGTGCTGGCCATTGGCTCGCCCTTTGGCTTCGAGAACTCGGTGACCGCCGGTGTCGTCAGTGCCAAGGGCCGCGCGCTGCCCGATGACAGCTCGGTGCCCTTCATCCAGACCGATGTGGCGATCAACCCCGGCAATTCCGGCGGGCCCCTGATCAATGCGCGGGGCGAGGTGGTCGGCATCAACTCGCAGATCTACAGCAAGAGCGGCGGCTACCAGGGCCTGTCCTTTGCGATCCCGATCGACCTGGCGGTCAACATCAAGGACCAGATCGTCTCGCACGGCAAGGTCGACCATGCGCGCCTGGGTGTCGTGATCCAGGAGGTCAACCAGGCCTTTGCCGATTCCTTCAAGCTGCCCAAGCCCGAAGGCGCCCTGGTGGCCAGTGTGGAAAAAGGCGGCCCTGCCGACAAGGCCGGCCTGCAACCCGGCGACGTGATCACCGGCTACAACGGCCAGGCGATTGTCTCGTCCAACGACCTGCCTGCGGCCATTGCCACAGCGCGCCCCGGCAGCCAAGCCGAACTGCAGGTCTGGCGCGGTGGCAAGGCCACGACCTTGCAAGCCACCCTGGGCGGCAATGTCAGCAAGGGCGAGCAGGTGGCCGGCAATGAGAAGGTCGGCAAGGGCAAGCTGGGCCTGGCGCTGCGCGAGCTGACGCCCCAGGAAAAGCAGGCCAGCGGCAGCCAGCAGGGCTTGATCGTCGAGCAAGCGGCCGGGCCTGCGGCGCTCGCCGGCGTGCAGCCCGGTGACGTGGTGCTGTCTGTCAATGGGACGGCGGTGAAAGGGATTGAGGATCTGCGTAAGCAGGTCGCCCAGTCCGACAAGTCGGTGGCGCTGCTGATCGAGCGCAATGGCCAGAAGATTTTTGTGCCGGTGCAGCTGGGTTAAGAAAGTCTAGACCATGTCAAACACATTCCCCACTTGGGCAAAGGATGGCTGAGCACTGAGCCGCCTGGCCGCAAGGCCCGTAAACACTCTCCTCGGGGGTTCCCATAACCCCTTTAGGCCGGATCGCAGGATTCGGCCTTTTTTTTGCGGGCGGAAAGCGGCTCACATGCGCCAGGCGCGCCACAGCATCAGCGGTACATCGCCCTTGCCAATGGTGCGGCGCTGCCACAGGCTCTGGCCTTGCAGGGCTTCCACCTTATCGAGAATACGCAAACCCCCTTGCACCACCAGGCGCAGCTCCCAGCCGGCGCGGCCGGGCACGCGGTGCACCAGCGGCGCGCCTTCTTCCATCAGGCGGCGCGCCCAGGCGGCTTGCTGCATCACCAGCTGGCGCAGCGCCGGGCTGTCCTGGCGCTGTTGCATCGCGGCCGTGGTGATACCGGCGGCCTGGCAGTCGGCATCATTGAGGTAGTAGCGGCCGCGCGGAATATCCACGCTCAAGTCCTGCCAGAAGTTAATCAGCTGCAGCGCGCTGCAGATGGCATCGCTCTGGGCGAGGGACGGGGCATCGTTCACGCCATACAGATGCAGCAGCAAGCGGCCCACTGGGTTGGCCGAGCGGCGGCAGTAGTCGAGCAGCTCGCTGCGGTCGGCATAGCGCGCGCCTTGGGCGGTCTTGTCGATGTCCTGCATAAAGGCACTGATCAAATCATCGAGCAGCGCCACCGGCAGCTGCCACTGCACGATGGCTGCCTGCAGCGGCGCAAACACGGCCTGCCAGCGCTCCTGCGGCGGTTTGCCCTGGGCGATATGGGCGAGCGCATCGCGGTAGGCCTGCAGCTCGGCCAGGCGGGCGGGGGCATCGGCGTCGCCCTCGTCGGCAATGTCATCGGCCGTGCGCGCAAAGTGGTAGATGGCGGCAATGGGCGGGCGCAGCGCCGGTGGGCACAGCCAGGAGGCCACCGGAAAATTCTCGTAGTGGGTGACGGGCGTGGCCACGGCCGGCGTTGACGAGCCGATAGGCGCAGAAGGGGAGGGCGTGGAATCTTTCACAGCGCCGATGCTAGCGCATCCCACTGGGTGTGGCTGCCAAGCATTGACAGCCGGGAGCGAACTGTCTAGATTAGTGACCGTTTGGTCATTAAGGGCCTTCGGCACAGCGCGCGTCCGGGTGTTGTGCTGAGGGTCCTTGGTGCGTTCCCCTCTTTTTCATCTGCCGGGCCAGGGCCATCTTGGCCTTACCGCCCGCATGCACACCATGTTCCTACCTCTTCGAGCGCCCAGTGCGCGTGCCGCAGTGCTGCTGCTGTCCATCGCCACCTTGGCGGCCTGTTCACGCCAGGAATCCCCGCCCGAGCCGATCCGGGCGGTCAAGCTGCAAACGGTGGGCGCGGCGCCGCTGCAGGCGCAGACGGCGTTTGCCGGTGATATCCGCGCCCGCACCGAGGCGCAGCTGGGCTTTCGGGTGGCCGGCAAGGTGCTGAGCCGCAACGTGGAGCTGGGCCAGGCCATCAAGCCCGGGCAGTTGCTGGCGCAGTTGGATGGCGCCGATTACGCGCTGGCCGCGCAAGGCGCGCAGGCCCAGGTGCAGGCAGCGACCACGCAGCGTGACTTGGAAGCGGCGAACTACCGCCGCTTCAAGGAGCTGCGCGACAAGAATTTCATCAGCGCCGCGGAGATGGAGCGCCATGCGGCAGCGCTGAAATCGGCCCAGGCCCAGCTCGACCAGGCCAAGGCCAATGCGGCCAGCCAAAGCAACCAGACGGCCTACACCCGCCTGGTGTCCGATGTGGCGGGCGTCGTGACCGCCGTGAATGTGGAGCCCGGCCAGGTCGTATCGGCCGGCACCCCGGTGCTGCGTGTGGCCAAGGATGGCGCGCGCGATGCCGTGTTTGCCGTGCCCGAGGACCGCATTGCCCAGCTCAAGCCCGGCCAGCCGGTGCAGGTCAAGGTCTGGCCCGAGGAGCAGTTGCTGGGCGCCCATATCCGCGAAGTGGCCGCCAGCGCCGATGCTGCCACGCGCACCTACCAAGTCAAGGCCTCGCTGGATGCGGCGCCCAATGATGTGCTGCCCAAGCTGGGCGCCACCGTGACCGTGCTGCCGCCCGAGCGCCCTGCCGGTGCCGACAAGGCGAGCGAGGTGATCAAGCTGCCTTTGTCGGCGCTGTGGGACAAGGCCGGCAGCAGCCAGGTCTGGGTGTTTGACCCGGTCAGCTCCACCGTGCAGCCCCAGGCAGTGGCTGTGGCGCGCATGGACGGCAATGACGCCGTGATCCAAAGCGGTCTGCAGGCGGGGCAGCAGGTGGTGATTGCCGGCGTGCATGTGCTCAATGCCGGCCAGAAGGTGACGGTGTTCCAGTCCAAGTACGCCGCTGCAGCGCCTTCGCAAACCCAGGCCGATGCACCGGTGGTGAATGCGCCCGCCGCGGCAGATGCTGCGGCGCCTGCACCTGCATCCAAGCAATAAGAGGTGGCCATGCAAACACCTCAGAACAAGCCGCAAGGCGCTGGCACGCCGCCATCCTCGGCCCCGGAGCCCGATGGCGAGAAGCACGGCAGCAGCAAGGGCTTCAACCTCTCGCGCTGGGCACTGCAGCATGTGCCGCTGACGCGCTACCTGCTCATCATGCTGCTGGTGCTGGGCATCGGCGCCTATTTTCAGCTGGGCCAGGATGAAGACCCGCCGTTCACCTTCCGCGCGATGGTGGTCTCGGCCGCATGGCCAGGCGCCACGGCCCAGCAGATGGCCGAGCAGGTGACTGACAAGGTCGAGCGCACCTTGCAGGATGTGCCCAATGCCGACAAGATCGTCAGCTACTCCAAGCCCGGCGAGATGCTGGTCATCCTGAACCTGCGCGAAGACACGCGCCCGCAGGATGTGCCGCAGACCTGGCTGGCCGTGCGCAAAAAGGTGGGCGATATGCGCGCCAGCTTGCCCCAGGGTGTGCTCGGCCCCTTCTACAACGATGACTTTGGCGATGTCTACGGCGTGATCTATGCGCTGCAGGGCGAGGGCTATAGCTACGCCGAACTCAAGGAATATGCCGACAGCGTGCGCCAGAGCCTGCTGCGGGTGAAGGATGTCGCCAAGGTCGAACTCTTTGGCGTGCAGGACGAGAAGCTCTATATCGAGATCTCGCGCAGCAAGCTGGCCCAACTGGGGCTGGACATGAACCAGGTCATTGCCCAGCTCGGCCAGCAAAATGCGGTGCAAAGCGGTGGCGAGGTGCAGGCCGGCGCCGACCGGGTGCAGGTCGAGGTGACGGGCGAGTTCCGCCAGCTCGACGACGTCAAGGCCATGCCGATCCGGGGGCCCAACGGCAACCAGCTCAAGCTGGGCGATATCGCCGATATCTACCGCAGCTACCTGGACCCGGCCAAGACCAAGGTGCATTTCCAGGGCCAGCCCACGGTGGCCTTGGGTATCTCGATGCGCAAGGGTGGCGATGTGATCGCACTGGGCAAGCACCTGCATGAGGCGGTGGACAAGATTGTGCCCACCTTGCCGGCCGGCCTGAGCCTGGAGAACGTGCAGGACCAGCCCAAGGCCGTGTCCACCTCGGTCAACGAGTTTGTGCGCGTGCTGATCGAGGCGGTGGTGATTGTGCTGGCCGTGAGCTTTGTGAGCCTGGGCATGCACATCCGCAAGGGCAAGGACCCGCTGTGGCGCCGCATCACTCTGGATCCACGCCCGGGGCTGGTGGTGGGTATCACCATTCCGCTGGTGCTTTGCGCCACCTTTTTGGCGATGTGGTACTGGGGCATTGGCCTGCACAAGGTGTCGCTGGGCTCGCTGATCATTGCGCTGGGCCTCTTGGTGGACGACGCCATCATTGCGGTCGAGATGATGGTGCGCAAGATGGAAGAGGGCTATGACAAGCTGAGCGCGGCCACCGCCGCCTATGACATCACTGCCAAGCCGATGCTGACGGGCACCTTGATCACGGCGGCGGGCTTCATGCCGATTGGTATCGCCAAGTCCACCACTGGTGAGTACACCTTTGCGATCTTTGCGGTGACGGTGATTGCGCTGGTCATCAGCTGGGTGGCTTCGGTCTACTTTGTACCCTACCTGGGCACGGTGTTCCTCAAGAAGCCCAAGCATGCGCCCCAAGAGGAGGGCGGGGAGCATGCGATGTTCGACACTCCCTTCTACAACCGCTTCCGCCGCACCGTCTCCTGGTGCGTGGAGCACCGCTGGCTGACGATTGGCGCCACGGTGCTGGTGTTTGCGCTGGGCCTGTTTGGCATGAGCCGGGTCCAGCAGCAGTTCTTCCCCGATTCCAACCGCACCGAGATCCTGATGGATGTCTGGCTGCCCGAGGGCTCGAGCATGGCCGCCAATGAAGAGGTAACGCGGCGCATCGAGCAGCGCATGCAGGCGCAGGACGGCATCGAGTCCGTCACCTCCTGGATCGGCTCGGGCGTGCCGCGCTTTTACCTGCCGCTGGACCAGATCTTCCCGCAGTCCAATGTGTCGCAGCTGATCCTGTTGCCCCACAACCTGGCCGACCGCGACAGCCTGATGAAGCGGCTGCCGACCTTGCTGGCCCAGGAGTTCCCGGAAGTGCGGGCCCGCGTCAAGCTGCTGCCCAGCGGCCCGCCGGTGCCTTACCCGGTGCAGTTCCGCGTGATGGGCCAGGACCCCCAACTGCTGCGCACGCTGGCGAGCGAAGTGCGTGCCAAGCTGGAGGCATCGCCCGATATGCGCGGCGTCAACGACAACTGGAACGAGTCCATCAAGGTGCTGCGCCTGGAGGTGGACCAGAGCAAGGCGCGTGCGCTGGGCGTGAGCAACCAGAGCATTGCCCAGGCCACGCGCACCCAGCTGTCGGGCAACACCATCGGCCAGTTCCGCGAAGGCGACAAGCTGATCGACATGGTGCTGCGCCAGCCGGTTGACGAGCGCCAGGCCGTGACCGACGTGGGCAATGCCTATGTGGCCTCGAGCAGCGGCCAGGCCATCTTGCTGTCGCAGATTGCCAAGCCCAGCTTTGTCTGGGAGCCAGGCATTCTCTGGCGCCAGGGCCGGGAGTATGCGATCACCGTACAAGGCGATGTGGCTGCCGGCCTGCAAGGCCCGACGGTGACGCAAAAGCTCTGGCCCGATCTGCAAAAGCTGCAGCAGGGCTGGGCCGACAAGGGCCTGAACCAGTACCGCATCGAGATTGCCGGTGCGGTGGAGGAGAGCGCCAAGGGCTCGGACTCGATCATGGCAGGCATGCCGATCATGGTGTTCATTGTCTTTACCCTGTTGATGCTGCAGCTGCACAGCTTCAGCCGCTCGGTGCTGGTCTATATCACCGGCTTCCTGGGCATCGCGGGCGTGACGGCGGCCTTGCTGCTGCTGAACCGGCCCTTTGGCTTTGTCGCCTTGCTGGGCGTGATCGCACTGATGGGCATGATCCAGCGCAACTCGGTGATCCTGATCGACCAGATCGAGGCCAACCATGCGGCGGGCCTCTCGACCTGGGATGCGATTGTCGAGGCCGCCACCCACCGGCTGCGCCCAATTGCACTGACCGCCGCTGCTGCCGTGCTGGCGATGATTCCGCTGTCGCGCAGCATCTTCTGGGGGCCGATGGCTGTGGCCATCATGGGCGGCCTGGTCGTTGCCACGGTGCTGACCTTGCTGGCGCTGCCGGCGATGTATGCGGCCTGGTTCCGCGTGAAGAAGGAGCACAGCGAGGTGCCACTGTCGGCGGCGGTTTGAGCGGCCTGCGATGCCAGGCCATGGCGCGGGCAGTTTTTGCCCCGGTTTGCCCAAGGCGCCAATGGCTTGCATTAGAATCTTGGATTGACCTAAAACAGGCGGGTTGGCTCACAAGCTGGCTGCAGCCGCAACCGCGCGGGTGGCGAAATTGGTAGACGCACCAGGTTTAGGTCCTGACGCCAGCAATGGTGTGGGGGTTCGAGTCCCCCCCCGCGCACCAAAATTTAATAGCAGAAGGTATAAGCGCCGTCTGCTTTTTTGCTGAATATGAGCCGAATTTCCCGCAGGAGATTCGGCTTTTTTCTTGGTGATTTGCATTGGCGGCTGCCCGCATCCGGGTTCTGACCCTGCAGCAAGACGGTATTGGCAGCCAAGAAAAGAGCTGGCTTTATATATAATGTTCGGTTTCGGTCGATGGCGCCTTGCGCTGCACCGCTTTCGTGACAACGCTGGTTTTTGCCGCGTCACGCCAGGTGTTGCTTGCTACTGAATGCGCTGTCATCGTTTGATTTTTGGGTGTGCTGGGCTTAGGGCCAGTCGCCTATCTACTGGGACCCCAGGTTGTAAAACGGTGCCAATCCCCGTTGATGCCATCCCCGATGTGACACGGACAGTCCTCGCATCGGACGCAAGCTTTGCCGCTTGCAGGCTGGCTTGAATGGCGTTTGCACACCGTGGCCGGAAGGGTTCGTGCCTAACTAGGATTAACCATGGCAGTGAATGTTGAAACCCTTGAAAAGCTCGAGCGCAAAATTTCGCTGAGCTTGCCTCTCGCATCCGTGCAAACCGAAGTGGACAGCCGCCTCAAGCGCTTGGCCCGCACCGTGAAGATGGACGGCTTCCGTCCAGGCAAGGTGCCGATGAACGTGGTGGCACAGCGCTATGGCTATTCCGTGCAGTACGAAGTGCTCAACGAGAAGGTCGGCGAGGCTTTTGCCAAGGCCGCCAACGAAGCCGAGCTGCGCGTGGCCGGTCAGCCCAAGATCACTGAGAAAGAAGGCGCACCTGAGGGTGAGCTGGCATTTGACGCCGTGTTCGAAGTGTTCCCCGAAGTCAAGATCGGTGACCTGGCTTCCGCCGAAGTCGAGAAGCTGGCTGCCGACGTGGACGACGCTGCCATCGAAAAGACCATCGACATCCTGCGCAAGCAGCGTCGCACCTTCGCCCAGCGCCCAGCCGACACGGCTGCCGTGGATGGCGACCGCGTGACCGTGGACTTCGAAGGCAAGATCGACGGCGAACCCTTCGCTGGCGGCAAGGCTGAAGCCTTCCAGTTCCTGATCGGCGAAGGCCAGATGCTCAAGGAATTCGAAGACGCCGTGCGCGGCATGAAGACCGGCGAATCCAAGACTTTCCCCCTGGCATTCCCAGAGGACTACCACGGCAAGGAAGTGGCTGGCAAGACCGCCGACTTCCTGGTGACCGTCAAGAAGGTGGAAGCGGCCAACCTGCCCGAAGTGAACGAAGCACTGGCCAAGTCCCTGGGCATTGCTGACGGCTCCGTCGAAGGCCTGCGCGCTGACATCAAGAAGAACCTGGAGCGTGAAGTCAAGTTCCGCGTTCAGTCGCGCAACAAGCAAGCCGTGATGGAAGCCCTGGTTTCCAAGGCTGAGCTGGACCTGCCCAAGGCCAGCATCGACGCCGAAGTCGGCCGTCTGCTCGAAGGCGCCCGTGAAGAGCTGAAGCAACGCGGCATCAAGGACGCTGACAAGGCGGAAATCCCTGCTGACGTGTTCCTGCCCCAAGCCGAGCGCCGCGTGCGCCTGGGCCTGGTGGTGGCCGAGCTGGTCAAGGCCAACAAGCTGGAAGCCACGCCTGAGCAAATCAAGGCCCACATCGACGAGCTGGCATCGAGCTACGAGAAGCCAGAAGACGTCGTGCGTTGGTACTTTGGTGACCGCCAGCGTCTGGCCGAAGTCGAAGCCGTTGTGATCGAAAACAACGTGACCGAATTCGTGCTGGGCAAGGCCAAGGTCAGCGACAAGACCGTGTCCTTCGACGAACTGATGGGTCAACAAGGCTGATAGCCAGGTGCGCTGGGCGGCCATGGCCGCCAGCGCTTGCCAGCCAAAATCAGGGGCTTGTGCTTTTGGGCGCAGGCCCCATTTTATTGGGGTACAGTTAGCGCAGTCACAGTGCATTGACGCTAGCTTCCACCAATCCTGAACGGAGATGTAATGAGCGCACAAGATATTCAGAACTTGGGTTTGATCCCGATGGTGATCGAGCAATCGGGCCGTGGTGAGCGCTCGTTTGACATTTACTCGCGCCTGCTCAAGGACCGCGTGATTTTTCTGGTCGGTGAAGTCAATGACCAGACCGCCAACCTGGTGGTGGCCCAGTTGCTGTTCCTGGAAAGCGAAAACCCCGACAAGGAGATTTCGCTCTACATCAACTCGCCTGGCGGCAGCGTGACGGCCGGCATGGCCATCTATGACACGATGCAGTTCATCAAGCCGCAGGTCTCGACCATGTGCCTGGGCTTTGCTGCCAGCATGGGCGCTTTCCTGCTGGCCGCTGGCGAGAAGGGCAAGCGCTACTCGCTGCCCAACTCCAAGATCATGATCCACCAGGTGCTGGGCGGCGCCCGTGGCCAGGCCACGGACATCGAAATCCATGCCCGCGACATCATCCGCACCAAGGAGCAGATGAACCGCATCCTGGCAGACCGCACCGGCCAGCCTTATGACAAGGTCAAGGCCGATACCGAGCGCGACTACTTCATGACGGCACCAGAAGCCCAGGAGTACGGTTTGGTCGATACTGTGGTAGAAAAGCGCCCATAAGTAGGCTTTTCCGGTGAAGCGGCCGCAACCCTACCGGTTGAGGCCGCTTTGTAGTTGGTTATCATTGTTTCCACATAGATTCGATTGAAGGCATTGCCCCCATGGCCGAGAAAAAAGGCTCATCCAGCGAAAAAACCCTGTACTGCTCCTTCTGCGGCAAGAGCCAGCACGAGGTGAAGAAACTCATTGCCGGACCGTCCGTGTTCATCTGCGATGAGTGCATCAACCTCTGCAATGACATCGTGCGCGACGAAGTGGCAGCAGAAGGCAAGGAGGGCGAGAAGGCCAAGGGCAATGATCTGCCGACACCGGCCGAGATCAAGGCCACCCTGGACAACTATGTCATCGGTCAGGATCCCGCCAAACGCACCCTGGCCGTGGCGGTGTACAACCACTACAAGCGCCTGGCGCACAAGGACAAGGCTGGTAAGGACGATGTGGAGCTGGCCAAGAGCAATATCTTGCTGATCGGCCCCACCGGCTCAGGCAAGACCTTGCTCGCCCAGACGCTGGCCCGCCAGCTGAACGTGCCCTTCGTGATGGCTGATGCCACCACGTTGACGGAAGCGGGCTATGTCGGCGAGGACGTCGAGAACATCGTGCAAAAGCTGCTGCAAAGCTGCAACTACGATGTCGAGCGGGCCCAGCGCGGCATTGTCTACATCGACGAAATCGACAAGATCACCCGCAAGGCGGACAACCCCTCGATCACCCGCGACGTGTCGGGCGAAGGCGTGCAGCAGGCGCTGCTCAAGCTGATCGAAGGCACGATGGCCTCGATCCCGCCCCAGGGCGGCCGCAAGCACCCGAACCAGGATTTCCTGCAGGTCGACACGACCAATATCCTGTTCATCTGCGGCGGCGCCTTTGCCGGGCTCGAGAAGGTCATCGAGAACCGCTCCGAGGCCTCGGGCATCGGTTTTGGTGCCACCGTCAAGAGCAAGCAGCAGCGCTCCATCTCCGAGGCTTTCCGCGACATCGAGCCCGAAGACCTGATCAAGTTCGGCATCATCCCCGAGCTGGTGGGGCGTCTGCCGGTGGTCACCGCGCTGGCCGAGCTGTCGGAAGACGCGCTGGTGCAGATCCTGACCCAGCCCAAGAATGCGCTGGTCAAGCAGTACAACAAGCTGCTGGGCATGGAAGGCGTGGAGCTGGAAGTGCGCCCGGATGCCTTGACCGCCATTGCCAAGAAGGCGCTGGCCCGCAAGACCGGCGCCCGGGGGCTGCGCTCGATACTGGAGCAGTCGCTGATGACGACCATGTTTGACCTGCCCACCACCGACAACGTGGCCAAGGTCGTGGTCGAAGAGGCGACGATCAACGAAGGCAAGCCGCCCCTCCTGGTGTACCGGGAAGCGGCGAAAAAGGCCTGACAGGCTGCGATGGCAGAGACCGCTGGGGCTCTGCCATCGGTGTTTTACGAGGACCGCTTGGCGCCGCCGGGCTGTGTCCCATGGGCTTGAGGGTGCATTTGCTGGCCTGCACCCGCCCTGGCCCCTGGTTTTTCATGGCCAAGGGTTGAAATATCGCTTTTACGAATCATCTTCGTACAAGTTTCAAAAGGATTTTCATGTCCGACAACCAAACCCAATCCTCCCACCCCCTGGAATTGCCCATGCTCCCGCTGCGGGACGTGGTCGTTTTTCCGCACATGGTGATCCCGCTGTTCGTCGGCCGCCCCAAGAGCATCAAGGCGCTGGAGACGGCGATGGAAGGCGACCGCAAGATCATGCTGGTGGCCCAGAAGACGGCCGCCAAGGACGATCCGACGGTCAACGACATGTTCAGCGTCGGCTGCGTCTCGACCATCCTGCAGATGCTCAAGCTGCCCGATGGCACCGTCAAGGTGCTGGTCGAAGGCGTGCAGCGTGCCCAGGTGCAGGAAATCGCCGAAGGCGAGGACTACTTCACCGCGCAGATCGTGCCCGTGGAGCCCGGCGACAGCGCCGACAAGGCCAGCGAGATCGAGGCGCTGCGCCGCGCTGTGATGCAGCAGTTTGACCAGTACGTCAAGCTCAACAAGAAGATCCCATCCGAGATCCTGACCTCCATCTCCGGCATCGATGACGCAGGCCGCCTGGCCGACACCATCGCTGCCCACCTGCCGCTCAAGCTGGAGAACAAGCAGGCCGTGCTGGAGCTGCAAAAGGTGCAGGACCGCCTGGAAAACCTCTACGACCAGCTCGAGCGCGAAGTCGACATCCTCAATGTCGACAAGAAGATCCGTGGCCGCGTCAAAAAGCAGATGGAAAAGAGCCAGCGCGACTTCTACCTGAACGAGCAGGTCAAGGCCATCCAGAAGGAGCTGGGCGAGGGCGAAGACGGCGCCGACCTGGAAGACCTGGAAAAGAAGATCAAGCTGGCCAAGATGACGCAGGATGCGCGCAAGAAGGCCGAGGGCGAGCTCAAGAAGCTCAAGCTGATGTCGCCGATGTCGGCCGAAGCCTCGGTGGTGCGCAACTACATCGAAACGCTGGTGAACCTGCCCTGGGGCAAGAAGACCAAGGTCAAGAAGGACCTGGTCGTCGCCGAGGATGTGCTCAACGAAGACCACTACGGCCTCGACAAGGTCAAGGACCGCATTCTTGAGTACCTCGCGGTGCAGCAGCGCGTGGACAAGGTCAAGGCACCCATCCTGTGCCTGGTCGGCCCGCCTGGCGTAGGCAAGACCTCGCTGGGCCAGTCGATCGCCAAGGCCACCGGGCGCAAGTATGTGCGCATGGCGCTGGGCGGCATGCGTGACGAGGCCGAGATCCGCGGTCACCGCCGTACCTACATCGGCGCGATGCCGGGCAAGGTGCTGCAGAACCTGTCCAAGGTCGGCACGCGCAATCCGCTGTTCCTGCTCGACGAAATCGACAAGCTGGGCATGGACTTCCGGGGCGACCCATCCAGCGCCTTGCTGGAGGTGCTCGACCCCGAGCAGAACAGCAAGTTTGGCGACCACTATGTGGAAGTTGACTTCGACCTCAGCGATGTGATGTTTGTGGCGACCTCGAACTCGATGAACATCCCGCCCGCCTTGCTGGACCGGATGGAAGTGATCCGCCTGGCCGGTTACACCGAGGACGAGAAGACCAATATCGCGATGCGCTACCTGCTGCCCAAGCAGATCGAGAACAACGGCGTCAAGGCCGGCGAGCTCGAACTGCGCGAGGACGCCGTGCGCGACATCGTGCGCTACTACACCCGCGAAGCCGGTGTGCGTTCGCTCGAACGTGAGCTGTCCAAGATCTGCCGCAAGGTGGTCAAGAACATCCAGCTGGGCAAGGCGCAGGCACCGGTGCAGGTCACAGCAGACAACCTGCCTGACTACCTGGGTGTGCGCAAGTTCAGCTACGGCCATGCCGAGCAGAAGAACCAGGTCGGCCAGGTCGTGGGCCTGGCCTGGACCGAGGTGGGCGGCGATCTGCTGACCATCGAAGCGGCTGCCATGCCCGGCAAGGGCGTCATCAACCGCACCGGCTCGCTGGGCGATGTGATGAAGGAATCGGTCGAAGCAGCCCGCACCGTGGTGCGCAGCCGGGCCCGTTCACTGGGTATCCGCGACGACGTGTTCGAGAAGCGCGACATCCACATCCACGTGCCCGATGGCGCCACCCCCAAGGATGGCCCCAGTGCTGGTGCTGCGATGACGACCGCGCTGGTGTCGGTGCTGACGGGCATCCCCGTGCGTGCCGATGTGGCGATGACCGGCGAGATAACCTTGCGCGGTGAAGTCACCGCCATCGGTGGCTTGAAGGAAAAGCTGCTCGCTGCGCTGCGCGGCGGTATCAAGACCGTGATGATCCCGGAAGAGAATGTCAAGGACCTGGCCGAGATCCCCGACAACGTCAAGAGCGGTCTGGAGATCGTGCCGGTGCGCTGGATCGACAAGGTGCTGGAAGTGGCGCTGGAAGTCAAACCCACGCCCTTGAGCGACAGCGATACGCCTGCCGCCGAGCCGGTGCCCGTGGTGCCTGCCGTGGCTGTGGCGGCGACTGCCGCCAAGGCGGCACCTGCGCGCCGCTCGCGTGCCGTCAAGCACTGATCGGCTGCTGGTCAGCACGGAAAACCGGCCCGTCATCAAAAACGGGCCGGTTTGCCAAAAAGACCAAAAAATATGCGTTACAATGCATACCATCGCGGAGCCCGGTATATAATAGCGGACTTCCGGTAAAGCGGATATGCGGGAATAGCTCAGTTGGTAGAGCGATACCTTGCCAAGGTATAGGTCGACGGTTCGAACCCGTTTTCCCGCTCCAGTA
>NZ_JBBGZC010000017.1:25796-122559 GCF_037479395.1 Comamonas sp. MYb21
ATGTATGCGGGAATAGCTCAGTTGGTAGAGCGATACCTTGCCAAGGTATAGGTCGACGGTTCGAACCCGTTTTCCCGCTCCAACACATTGCGAAAAAGAGCCTCAGGGCTCTTTTTTGCTTTTCAGCGCCAGCCTTTTGCTTGCCGGAGCTCGCTGCCACCGCGAGCCTGCGAGTCGCGCAGGATTCGCAGCTTCCTTCTTCTCTGTCTTCATGCGCTACACCAGCGCTTGCAATCATCGCTGCAGCGTTGCGCTCAGCCACGATCTGCCGCTGTCTTCCTCCAACAGCGTAGCTGGAGCAGCTAGAATGGCAGGCTGCGTGCCTCGATGGTGAAATTGGTAGACACCCGGGACTTAAAATCCCGTGCCGCGAAAGTGGCGTGCCGGTTCGATCCCGGCTCGAGGCACCATCAACATGATGAATTCCAACAGGAATTCACTCGCCACACAGAGCCCCGTGAAGCTCCAAGAATTCACGGGCATCTCCTGCGGACACATCGCAGAACTCAAGCAAACCCATCAGCAATGCAGCCTCAACTGTGCCGCTGCAGGGAGCCTAACGTTCATCCTTCAGCGGAAAACGCTGACCCGGAAAGAACACGCGCTCAATCTCTCGCAGCGTGCGTGCACCAATCGTGTGGATCTTCAATAGCTTATGCGGATAGGCCTCACGCAGTTGCTCAGGCGTCTTGATGCCGGCGCGGGCAAGTGTGCGCACGGTCACCAGCGGCAGCCTGTCGTTCAAGGCCGAATCCTGGGCAAACCGGATGGATGGCGGGGCAAAGTCCGGCTCAAAGCACTGGTCCGGGAAGAAGGCCATCTCGATCTTGCGAAAGCGCAGCATGCCGATGCCATGCATGCGCAGCAATCGCAGTGGATAGGCTTGTTTGACGGCTTCCACCGAATGCACGCCATTTTTGGCCAGGATTCGGATGATGCGCTCTGACAAATGACCGTCTAGTGGGGTGTGGGGAGGGGGAGATTTGTTGTATTCATTCGACATCCAGCAAGATCGTAGAACCTGCTAGTACGGAGGAATGACGGTCGGCAGAGGGCATCGGCTGTAGGCCTTGGCAGACAGCAAATGCCAGCGCATTTCAGAGGCGGCCCTCACTGCATCTGCGCTTTGTGCTTAGCGGTCCTGCAAATGTTGTTTTTCCCCGCTGGCCTGGATCCCTTCGCGATCAGTCGATTCGTCCTCTTCCAACGGATGCAGCGGCCCCATCCACCGGAACGGCCTGCGGTTGGGGCTTTGTTGGCGCGCCAGCGCATCGACCGATTGCAGCCACTGGGTGAGTTCTTCGGCCCGCATGGTGGCGCTGCGCTGCGCACCCAAACGGCCCAGAAAGCGGCCCAGTTCCTCGTGCCAAGAGGCATAGTCGCCGCAGCCATGGGTGCACCAGTGCGGGCGCATGCCCAGCCAGGCCTTAATGCTGGGGTGCTGGCTCAGCGCGCTGGTGTCGAGGATGCAATGCACATCGACATGCGGGGGGAACATTGCTTCAACTTCGCGCAGAAACACCAGAAACTCCTGGTGCCGCAGGCGTGGTTTGCACTGCGCGGCGGGGCTTTTGCAGACGCTGTTCAGTGCCTTGCAAAGTGCGGCTGATAACGGATGCTGGCAGCCTTCGCTGCCCGGCAGGGTTGAGACTTTGCGAGGTGTTGCGGGGGCTGCCGGCAGGCTGAGTGGGCTCTTGGTATCCAGGCAGATGACCAGCGCCTTGTCGCTGCCGCTCAGGTAGATCGCGGCGGGCGCCTGCAATTGCTCCAGCAGCAGTGGGTCGCTGAAGAGTGCAAAGTGGGGGCGGGACTTGGTCTTGCCCAGCAGCTGCAGATAGCGGGCCACGCTGCTTTTGGACATGCCCGTGCGTGCAGCCAGGGCACGTACGCTGTCGGATGCGGTGTCCTCAGACGCCAGTGCTGCTTTGGCGGTGGTGGTGATAGCTTGCAGCTGGCGGTCATCGATGGTGCGGGGTTTGCCGGTTCGCATGCTGTCGTACAGACCCAGGATGCGATGGCTCGCAAACCGGCGGCGCCATTTGCCCACTGTCGCCTGGGTCAGCGCCATGCTGTTGGCAATGCTGACATTGCTGTCGCCTTCCACGCTGCGCAGGATGATCCTGGCGCGGGTGGCGATATGGGCGGGCTGGCCGGGCTTATTGGCTAAGTGTTCGAGCTGTTCTCGTTCACGCGCAGTCAGTGTGATCCCTGACTTGGGTCTGCCTTTTTCCATCGTGATTTCTCCGTCTCTCGGAATCTTCTGCGAAGCCTTTGCTGAGGGGAGCGGCTAGGAGTTGGGACGCAGCGTAAGGCGTTTTCGCAAGTCAACAGACAGCTATTGACAAGGAAGAACGAGCAGCGAGTCGCCCGAGCCTGCATCCAGCCGACCCCAGGGTTTTCCAGAAGATTCCTTGCTATGTGTTGAGGCAGCCTTTAATGCTGCTTATTTAATGGACAGATGAAATGATTACCAGCTAATTATGGTAATTTATTTTGGGACAGTATCGAATATCGATTGCATATATATGTTGTGTAGTTATGGGACGGGGCTTCATGTGGATAGCTTGGGTCATGATTTCTATGGAATTATTGTGGGATCTGTGCATCTCTGCCTAGGATTGTTCAATAACCCATGGATGTCATCAATATGACAGTTGAAAAATTTCATCTCGCAACAAATTAATTTTGACAAATAAGCTTATTCGGTCTATTTAGAGCAAGAAACACTTTGTTAACATTTTAATGAAAATGGCATGTACATTGACAAAACAGATAGATACCATTGCGCCGTTCAGTAATTGCGCTGCGCGGTCGCATGGCATGGTTTCTGAAATCACTGAATTTTCATCTGAATGATCCATGAATGAGGAGCTAGCCTTGAATATGACAAATCACACCAATTCCCATAGTGCAACTATTGCCAAGCCTGTCGCCCAGCGCAAATCGCGCGGCCAGGGTATGACGGAATACATCATTATCTTGGGCCTGATTGCGATTGCCGCGATTGCTGCTTTCAGCTTTTTTGGCCAAACCGTTCGCAGCCAGGTCGCAGGTATGGCCAAGGAAGTGGGTGGTGAATCGGGCAAGGAAGGTATTACTGCCGCACAGGCTGCTTCGGGTAAGGCGCTGACCAATGCCCAGAAGAATATGAATATGTCGACCTATACCGAAGGCGGTAACGACGGCGCCAAGTAAGAGCCGTTGTCGCAACCCTGGGTACCTTGCTGCAAAGTCGCAGGCCTTGGCCTCTGTCGTACGGTGGTAATGTCTGCGGCTTAGGCTGGGTACTCAGTGCAAACCCTTGGGGTATGCCAGGTTGAGATAATGGTTTGAAGTTATCCATGGGAGGGAGGGCCTCCGGAATTCAACGAATTACATAATAGTGGCAATCATGCATAAACCATCTTCGTATCGGTCTGGCGATCGCGTACAAAAAGGGCAGGTGATTGTCTATTTGTTGGCCATGATTCCGGTGGTTTGTCTCAGCATATTCTTGGTCTATAACACGGCCATTGTTGCGCGAGACAAAATGAAGCTGCAAAACAATGCCGATGCGATGACCTATAGCGCGTCCACGGTATTTGCGCGGCAATTGAATTTTCTGGCCTATACCAACCGGGCCATGGCCGCGAATGAAGCGGGCGTGGCGATGCTGGCCAGCTTTCAGACATCGATTGGCATGGTGGTCAGCACGGCGGCCAATATTCAAGTGGCGCGGGTGGAGATCGAAGGGCAGAAGGGCGTGTGGAACCTGGCCCAGGCATCGGCGGCAGCTGCGCGTTATGACTTCATCAGCGCCATCAATTACCTGGTCAAGTGGGGCCGCAATGTACAGGCCGCTGCCAAGTACCAGCGCCAGGCCAACAATATCGCCAAGGCGATTGAGCCCTCGGCCCGGCCGTTCCAGATCATGGTCGATGCACTGCGGGTGCTCAACACCGCCATTTCGCTGGCCCAGGCGGCAACGACTGGCGTCAGCATTCCCGAGGCCATCGTGGTCGCCAAGGATGTGCTCAACGACAACGACGACAAGGCCTATTTGCCGGTGGCGGCCAATGCACCGCTGATTGCCAGCTCGTCGCTGGAGTTTCTCAACTTCATCAAGCTCTACAGCACCACGTCGGACCGCCGCAACGACGAGGACGATTTTTTTGACGCGATGCGCTTTGCCCATGCGGCGCAGGCCACACGCGATGACTTCACCAAGGACCGGCGCATTTTCCCGGGCTTTATCAAGCAGGGCATCACCGGCATGCAAAACGAGGGCGACAGTTTTGACCTCTCCAGCGGCCCGATTGCCACGGCCATGCAAGAGCTGCTCAAAGGCACGGTGTCCTGGAAGGGCGGCACCGAGCTAGTCGCCACCCGGGGCTCGGATGTGCTGGACGAGCGTGGCCGCATCCGTTGGCAATCGGCTGACTCGGTGAACGTGGCCGGCGCTGGCGTGCTGCTGGCCGAGCGCTTTGTTGGCGACTTCGGTCTGGGCGCGGCCACCGCCACGGGCGGCTCCGGCTATGCGGACAAGGGCTGGTCCGGCAACCGCCTGGCCTTGCGCTCCTACGACAAGAACTTCAAGCCGCGCAATGTGGACCCCGAATACCAGAGCGATGAAAAGCGCGACTACGGCAAGCTGACCAAGGACGGCCTGTCCGACAGCGCCATCTATGCGGCGGGCCGCGACCGCGATGGCAATACACTGCTCGTGCCTTTCGCCGTGCTGCAGTTCAACTCGGCCTACAAGTACAAGCCGCGCACCGACATTGGCCTGGTCACCAAGAATTTCTCCTTGCCCCGCTACTGGGATGTGCGCCAGCTGCGCACGCTCAAGGGCCGGGACCAGGACAAGTGGTACGGCGACCTGTCGATGACCAGCATCAACCCGCGCAAGTGGGGCAGCCTGACCGACAAGGGGCCCACGATCTCGGTGATGGTTGCGCGCAAGGGCAGCGATGTTCGCACCGGCGAGCAGGCGGGCTTTGGCTATGCCAAGGACGACTACAGCATTGGCCTGCGCGACCGCATGTTTGGCGGTGATATGAGCGCGCTGTCGTCGGCCCAGCTGTATTTCAAGCGGCCGCAGGACCGCTGGCAACGCCGCGACATGACCAAGGACCAGTACAAGTCGCTGCAGATTGCCGGGCGCACGATCAAGGTCGGCTTTACCGGCGGCTATATCGAGCACAAGAACCTTTTCTCCCCGTACTGGCAGGTCCACCATGTCGAGCCCTCCATCTGGGCGCGTGGCGTGGCCGTGGCCGGATCGGCCCTGGGCGGGTCGGATGGCCTGTTCGGGGGCGGCGAGCCCGACAACCAGGATGCGGCGCAATGATGTCCCAGACTCCCCCGATGAAGACCCTGCGCCGCCGTGCCCGGCGCCGCGCGCAGCAGGGCAGCGCGTTGGTCGAGGTGACCTTGATCAGCGGCTTTGCGGCATTGCTGATGGCGGCTATCCCCTTGATCGCCGATTACGGCCAGGCGCGCATGCAGGTCACCGCAGCGGCCAAGCTCAATGCCTGGCAGCGCTCGGTCTGGTTTCCTGCAGCGACGGAGACCGAGGTCATGTCGGCCGACCAGTACAAGGGCGCGAGCGGGTCCATCCGCAAGTCCGATGCCGAGCTGAGCAATGATTTGCGCCGCCATGTGTTCCGTGATCCGGCGCAGGACACCGACACCGGCGTGCATGGCGAGACCGTGTCCGAGTTCACGTCGGGCCAGGCGCGCATGCCTGATTTCAACGAGTCGCTCACGGCCAAGACCACGGCCGCGCCGCTGCCCTCGGTCGCCGCCTTCATGGACACCATCTTCTCCAAGGTCGGTGAGGTGCAGAACCTGGCCAAGGGCGAGTCGATTGCCAAGTTCCGCTTTGTCACCCAGGGCTATATGCGCACCGAGGTGGCGCTGGAGCGCGGTGCCGGTTTTTCTGCCGAGCGCTTTCCTACCGAGTTCGGCAAGGTCGCATCGGCCTTGCACAAGAACGACATGCCGCTGCCGCTCAAGCTGCAGATCAAGGACCATGTGACCATGCTGTCCGAGCCCTGGAGCGCCGGCGGCACCAACCGCGAGGAGTCCAAGATCCAGGGCCTGGTGCCGATGAAGCTGCTGGACCGGCCCGAGTACCAGGACTTCCGCGCGCCGCTGGGGCAGCTGGGCAGCACGCTCAAGTGGCTCTGGCCCACCTTTGACCACAACCTGCTCACCATGGGCCTGGCGCCAGGCGATGCGCAGGAGAAGTCGGTACCGCTGGACCGCTACGAGTGGCTGCAGAAGGTGCCTGCGAATGAGCATTACAACGACAACCCGGGCGAGCATGAGTGCGGACCGCTGGAGAAGCCCGACGGCAAGGACTGCTTCCGCTTCTACCGCGCGTTCCCGCCGCCGCCGGTCGTCAACACCTTGCCATGACAATGATGCTGTTGCACCGGCCCAGGCGGGGAGCGTTGGCTGCCCGCCGGCCAGCAGGGCTGTGGGGGCCGCTGGCCTGGTTGCTGTTGGCCGCGCTGGCGGCCGCCATGCCGCTGGCAGCGCGCGCTGCACCCGCCAGCGCCATTGCCTGGCCGGCCATCCTGTTCCCCGACAAGAACCTGTCGCCCTACTGGGTGGCTGAGTTGATCGTACAGAACAAGATACCGATGCAGATCCAGGCCTTTGATGTCGATGGCGACACGCGCAAGGCCCAGCGTTTCTACCAGGAATGGCTGGGCGGCAAGGCCGATTTTTCAGAGACCACGCTCGACGGCATTCCGATCCTCGGCGCGCGTGACGGCAATTTCCGCATCACGGTGGAATTCCGGCCCCTGCCCAGCGGCAAGCAGCAGGTGCGCATCTCCTCGGCCTGGCTGCACGGCGCCGTGCCGCAACTGGTCAGCGACCAGCTGCAGCGCCGCAGCCACCTGGCCGTGCCGATGGGCAGCGATGAGTTCTCCGACACCTTTTCGTTCGATGCAGACCGGGTCAACCGCACCAGCGTCTGGGGCAATACCTTGAGCGTCGAGGCCAATGAGCTCTACATCCGCGAGCAGGCGCTGGTGGCGGGCTGGACGGTGTTGAGCCGCAAGACCATCAAGGGCGGCACGCGTGCCCAGGTGGTGCTGCGGCGTGGCGGGCAGGAGGCGGTGATCGCCATCGCCCACAACGGCGTGGGTTGCTCCATCGTCATCAGCAACACCTTGCCGCAGGCCTAGCCGCGTCCCCCATGCCGATACCCAAGCACCCCACCCCTGTTCCTCGCGCCAGCCGGCAATCCGGGCAGATCATGACCGAGTACGTGATCGTCGCCGGTGTGCTGGCCGCCGTTTTCTTTGCACCGATGCCGGGTGCCGACAAGTCTTTGTTTCAGCTGCTGATTGATGCCTTTCGCGCAGCCTGGGCTTCCTATTCCTACACGATCTCTTTGCCATGGTGACCCCAAACTCTCCCAAACCGAATCGTTTCTCACGGCTGGCCAATGGCTCGCGCCGTGCCGCCCCGCTGATCGCCGCCATTACCCTGGGTGTGGTGGCCGCGGGCCTGGGCTGGTACTACCTCAAGACCTCCGAGGCCGAGATCCAGGCCAACCTGGAGTCCGAAGCCGAGCGCCTGCGCACCGATGTGGTGGTGCCGATCCAGAACATTCCCGCTGGCACCGCGCTCTTGCCCGAGATGGTGGCCAAGCGCAGCGTGCCCTCGGCCTATGTGCATGCCGATGTGCTGACGCCGGACATGATCGACGGCTTTCTGGGGCGCCAGCTGTCGGTGGACATCAGTGCCGGCAAGCCGCTGCTGGCCAACTTTTTTGTCACGCCGCGCAAGCTGTTCTCCGAAGAGCTCGAAGCGGGCGTGCGCGCCGTGACCATTCCGGTCGATGAGGTCAGCACCATCTCGGGCATGCTGCGCGCGGGCGACCATATCGACTTTCTGTTCATTGCCGACAAGGATGGCGGCACCCAGGCCGAGGACGCCATCGTCGTGCCGCTGTTGCAGGACGTGGTGGTGCGTGCGACCGGCCAGATCACCTCCGAGCAGTTCTCCGAGCTGCGCAAGCGCCCTGATATTGCCAACACCGTCGATCCCTACCGCCAGCGCAGCTACACCACGGTGACCGTGGGCCTGCCGCCGGTCGATGCCCAGCGCCTCATCCTGGCGCAGAAGCTCGGCAAGATCGTTGCGGCCCTGCGCAATGCCGATGACCGCCAGAAGCTCGACACCGGCACCAACGCCCAGCAGCTGGCCAGCTATATCGACAGCTTCCGTCCCCAGCAGCCCGTCGTGCGCGCAGCGCCTACCCGCGCCCCGGCGATGGTCGAGTACATCGTGGGCGGTGGCGGGGTCAAGACCCAGATGCAAACCCCGCTGGCGGCCTTGCTGGGCGCTGCGGCCGTGCCTGGCGCTACGGTGCCCGCGCCCCAGGCGCCTGCCGTCACCGGTTCCTACTGATTTCCGCCCCGTCCTGCATTCTTCCCCGGCCACGCTGCGCCATTCGCTCCATAGAGTTGGTAGACCATGAATTCCTCGATGATCTGTATGCCTCGTCCCCGCCCAGCCCTCCCGACTTTGGGGGCAAGGGCTTGCGTTGCGCTCGCCCTGGCCCTGCCCATGGCTCCGTTGCTGGCCGCGCAGGCCTCCTCGGGCAGCACCTCGCCCACCGCGGGCGGCGCACTGGGCGATATGCTGCGCGCCGCGCAGCGAGCGTCGCTGCAGGCCGAGGCCGAGCAGCGTGACGGCGATGGCGGTGATTTCGCCCGCGATACCGAAGGGGGCGCGGCGCCTTCCGCATCGCCGGGCTTTCGCACCTTGCCCACTGTCAGCGTCAACACCCAGCCCGCCTCCGATATATCGGGCATCGGCGGTGTGCAGCCCTTGGTCATCAAGCACCTGCCCACGTCACTGTCGCTCTATGTGGGGCAGATGACCTTGATCGAGCTGCGCGACGTGGTGCGGGTGGCCGTCGGCAATGGCAAGGTGATGGAGGCGCGGGTGGTGGACCAAAAGAGCCTGCTGCTGACGGCGCTGGACGCTGGCGAAAGCACGGTCCATATCTGGCGCAAGGACGGCCAGGTCAGCAGCCTCAAGGCGCGCGTCAACGTGGTCGATCTGGACCGCATCGAAGGCGAGATATCGATGCTGACGGCCGGCATCACCGGTGTGAGCGTCTCCCGCGTGGGCGAGAAGATCATTCTTGATGGCGCCAACCTTGACCCGGCGGCAGTCTCGCGGCTGCGGGAGATTGCGCGCATGTACGGCCCGGCCGTGGTGTCCTTCGCCACCTCCGAGCGCCTGCGCGTGGACCGCATGATCGAGATGGACGTGCGCATTGTCGAGTTCTCGCGCTCGGCGCTGGACGACCTGGGCATGAAGTGGGATACGACCGGCGGTGGCTTCAACTTTGGCCTGTTCTCCGATATCGCCTCCAACGGCGGCTACCGCATCCTGCCGGAGAACTCGCCCTTTCTGAACCTGGACAGCGGCTACGGCCAGGGCTTTTTGGACCAGCGCCGGCGCAAGGCGCGCTACTACTTTGGCCTGAGCACGGCGCTGACCTCGGCCATCAACTTGCAGGTGCAGCGTGGCAATGCGATGCTGCTGGCCTCGCCCAAGCTCACCACCCGCAGCGGCGGCGAAGCGCGCTTCCTCTCGGGCGGTGAAATTCCCTTGCCCGCGATGAGCGCGCTGGGCACCGGCTCGGTCAACTACAAGCCCTATGGCCTGCGCCTGCATGTCAAGCCGATGGCCGATGGCGCGGGCAACATCTCCGGCTCGATCCTGGCCGAGGTCAGCAACATCGACCAGTCGGTCTCGGTTGATGGCATCCCGGGGCTGCTGACGCGCCGCACCGAGAGCGAGTTCAATGTCGATGACGGCGACACCATCATCCTCTCGGGCCTGCTCAGCCGCCAGTCCTCGCGCGCCACCGATGGCCTGCCGGGCCTGCGCAATGTGCCGGTACTGGGCTGGGCCTTCAAGAACAACAACGACAGCGACACCCAGATCGAGACCGTGGTGTTCATCACCCCGCGTGTGGTGACCGCCCGCGATTCGCGCCCCCGCCTGGAGCGCACGCAGCAGATGGAAGAGCAGATCTCCAACGGCTTTACCGACCTGACCGAAGACCTCTACCGCAACTCCAAAAAGGCCGAGCCGCCGATGCCCGAGCGCGGTCTGGACCCCGAGAGCTATTCGCACAACTGATGGCTGCGGCCGCTGATCCCGGAGAAGACCGTGCATAAGTTACTAGTCAATTCGCCCCGCCAGAAGGCGCAGGAGTTCGAGCTCGGCGCCGAGACTTTCACCATCGGCAAATCCAGCGACCGCTCCTTGCACCTGACCGGCTGGAACGTGGCCCGCGACCATGCGGTGGTGATGCTGCATGACGGCGATGTCTTCATCGAAGACCGGGGCAGCCTGTTTGGCACCTGGGTCAACAACGAGCGCGTGACCCGCTATGGCCCCTGCCGAGGGGGTGAGGAAGTGGTGGTCGGTGGGCACTCGATCATCGTCGTGCTCGATGACAAACTGGGCGGACAGCGCGAAGAAGCGCAGAGCCCGGGCCAGACTTCCCAGCCATTACTGGAGCACCAGCGCCCCACGCGCAACGAGCCCCGTCCCGAGGACCCGATGCTGCAGTGGCGCCGCCTGCTGCACCGCCAGTTGCTCGAGCAATTGGAAGCGCGCCGCATCGACACCATCAAGATGAAGGACGATGAGCTGCGCTCCAACGTGCGCGCGCTGATTGCCGAAATCATCCGCGACACGCCCAACCTGCCCGAGACCATTGACCGCGCCGAGCTGAGCCAGCAGCTGCTCGACGAAGCCATTGGCCTAGGCCCGCTGGAAGTGCTGCTGCAGGACGATTCGGTGACCGAAGTGATGGTCAACCGTTTTGACGAGATCTGGATCGAGCGGCGCGGGCGCCTGGAGCGCACCGATGTGTCCTTCACCAGCGACCTGGCGGTCAATGGCGCCATCGAGCGCATCGTGACGCCGCTGGGCCGGCGCATCGACGAGAGCTCGCCGATGGTTGATGCGCGCCTCAAAGACGGCTCGCGGGTGAACGCCATCATCCCGCCGCTGGCGATTCGCGGCCCCAGCATCACCATCCGTAAGTTTCCGAAGAAGCGCATGGGCGCCGAGGGCATGGTGCAGTACCAGTCGATCTCGCAGGCCATGGTCGATTTTCTGCAGCTGGCCGTCGAGAACAAGCTCAACATCGTGGTCTCGGGCGGTACCGGCACCGGCAAGACCACCTTGCTGAACATGATGTCCAACTTCATCCCCAACGACGAGCGCATCCTGACGGTGGAGGATGCCGCCGAACTCTCGCTGAACCAGCCCAACCTGGTGTCGCTCGAAGCGCGCCCGGCCAACGTCGAAGGCAAGGGGGCCGTATCGATCCGCGACCTGGTCAAGAACTCGCTGCGGATGCGCCCGGACCGCATCGTCGTCGGTGAGTGCCGAAGCGGCGAAGCACTGGACATGCTGCAGGCGATGAACACCGGCCACGATGGCTCGCTCACCACCTTGCACGCGAACTCGCCGCGCGATGCCGCAGCCCGTATGGAGGTGCTGGTGACCATGGCGGGCATGAACATCCCCGTCACCGCGATCCGCGAGCAGATTGCCTCGGCCATCCACCTGATGGTGCAGCTCACCCGCTTTCCCTGCGGCAGCCGCAAGATCACCCAGATCACCGAGGTGCTCAACTGCACCGATGGCGTGATCCAGATGCAGGATATTTTTGTGTTCCGCAAAACCGGGCTGGATGCCGAGTTTCGCACCCAGGGCCGCTTTGAGGCGACCGGGGTGATCCCGGACTTTGTTGCCAAGCTGGTTGAGCACGGCGTGCCGGTGAACATGGAGGAATTGTTCTTCCAGGGAGAGCCGGCATGAAGAACTGGCAGTTCCTCGGCTTTTTGCTGGCCGCCGCCGGCTTTGTGGTGCTCTCGGGCTGGCTGGTCTACAGCCGCATGGGCGAGTGGCGCGACAAGTCCAATGTCTACCTGCGCGGCCGTGGCCTCCGGATTCTGGGCATCTCGGAGTTCCATGCGCAAAAGGCGCTGACCCTGGCGACCGGCCATGTGGCCATGGTGGTCGTGGCCGGCATCATCACCTACCTGATTGCGCGCAACTGGTTGCTGGTGGTGGTGGTTTGCGGTGCCGTGTACTTTTTGCCGGCACGCTGGTTTGCCTGGCAGCGCAAGAAGCGGCGCGAGCGCATCGAGGCCGAGCTGCCCGATGCCTTGCTCTTCATTGCCAGCGCATTGCGCGCGGGCAGTGCGCTGTCGGTGGCGTTGCAGATTCTGGTGCGTGACCAGAAAGGCCCGCTGGGCGATGAGTTCGCGATCGTGCTCAAGGAGCAGCGCATTGGCCTGTCCTTTGACGACGCGGTGCAGAACATGTCGCGGCGCATCCAGATTCCGGACTTCATGCTGGTGGTGGTGGCCTTGCGGGTGGCCAAGGAAGTGGGCGGCAACCTGTCCGAGCCGCTGCAGCTGCTGGCCGAGACCCTGCGCAAGAAAGCGATGCTGGAAGGGCGCATCAAGGCGCTCACGGCCCAGGGCCGCATCCAGGGCCTGGTGATGACCATGTTCCCGGTCGTGCTGGGCGGCATTCTGTACCTGATGCAGCCGACCATGCACCTGCTGTTTGTCACGCCCATCGGCTGGGGGGTGCTGGCCGTGATGGTTGTGATGCTCGCCTTGGGCTACATGTCCATCAAGAAAATTGTCGCCATCGACATCTGAGCCATGAAAAACGCCATTCTGCTTGCCGCCATCTTTCTGTCCGCTGTGATGGCCGGCATCATCTTGCTGTACTTCGTCGCCATTGTGCGCAAGGCCCGGCCATCGGTGCGCGAGCACATGGATCCGCTGCCCTGGGGCATTCGCCTCATCTGGCCGGCCGTCAACGTGCTGCAGTTCCATGTCTCGGAGATTGCGCCCACCTCGAGCCTGCTGCGCTGGAAGCGCAAACTGCAACTGGCCGGCCTGGAATATGTGCTCAAGGCCGAGGAGATCATCGCCGTGCGCGTGATCGCGATGGCCGTGGTGGCGCTGGCCTTCACGGGCGCTGCGATGGCGCTGAAGATCGATGGCCAGTGGGTGCGGCTGGCCTGCCTGGCAGGCCTGCTGCTGGGCTGGATGCTGCCGGCGATCTGGGTCAATGACCGCAAGAAGCGCCGCGACAAGGAAGTGCTGCGCACCTTGCCCGGCTACCTCGACCTGATCACGCTGTGCTGCCAGGCGGGTCTGGGCTTGACGGCGGCGATCTCGCAGGCGGTGCAAAAGGGCCCGCGTGGCGCAATGCACGAAGAGCTCGAACGCCTGCTGCGCGAGATGCGCACCGGCATGAGCCGGATGGACGCCTTCAACGCCATGGCCGAGCGCATGGACAACAAGCATGTGCGCGGCCTGGTCTCCAACCTGACCCAGGCCGAGTCGCTGGGTGCCAGCGTCACCGATACCCTGGTCGCCATCTCCGAGCAGCGCCGTACCGAGCGCTTCCAGCACGCCGAGAAGCTGGCGATGGAAGCGCCCGTGAAAATGCTCGGCCCGCTGGTGATCTTTATCTTTCCGGTCACCTTCATGGTGATCTTTTTTCCACTCGCGGTGCAGATGTACCAGACCTTGAAATGAAGGGGCCAGGCATGCCCGCGCTCAAAGTACAGCTGGCCCGGCGCTTTTCCGAGCGCGCCTTTGGCCTCATTTTTCGCCCGCCTCCGGCCAGCGGCGAGGCGCTGGCGTTCGATCGCTGCGCGGCCGTGCACACCTGCTTCATGCGCTATGCGATCGATGTGGTGTTTGTCGATGCGCAGCAGCAGGTGCTGCGCATCAGTGCGGGCCTTGCGCCTTGGCGCATGGCCTGGTGCCGGGGCGCCAAGCGCGTGCTGGAGCTGCGCAGCGGCGAGGCCGCGCGCCTGGGCCTGGCGCCGGGCCAGCGGCTGCAACTGTGTTGAAGGAGCTTTGCCATGTTCTTGAAGAAAACCAAGCCAGCGCGGCAAAGCGGGGTGTCGATGACCGAGACCTTGATCGCGCTGCCGGTGGTGCTGGTGTTCACGCTGTCGCTGATCCAGTTTGCGCTGATCTACCGCGCAAGGCTCACCTTGCAGTACGCCGCCAATGAGGCCGCGCGCGTGGGCTCGCTCAACAATGCGCTGCCGCTGCCCTATGACCTGCGCATTCCGCTGGCCAAGAAGGGCATGCTGGCCGATGTGAGCCTGGGCAATGTCAAATCGGCGCTCACCAAGGGCAGCGTCTGGCAAGGCTTTGTGCGCGGCATGATGCCGCTTTATGTGTCCGAGTCCAGCGTCTCTGGCCTGCTCAAGGGCTGGGTCAACACCAATACCGACCTGATCCAGGGCAGCTGCATCGAGTACGTCAACCCCACGCAAAACACCTTCCTGGACTGGGCGATGGTGGAGAACTATGGCGAGTCGCGCGGCATTGTGCGCATCCCCAACGACAGCCTGCGCTACCGCAAGCCGCTGCCCTATGAGCGCGATGCCCGCACGGGGGCCACCGACACCTACAACGGCGATACGCCGAACCTGGAAGACACGCGGCTGCGCGGTGCCGTCTCCAACAAGACCTTGGGCGAGACCAATATCCTGCACCTGCGCGTGCACTATGGCTACAAGCTCAGTGTGCCGATTGCCGGGCCCATCATCATCAAGGCCATGCAGGGCTACCGCTATGTCTCCAAGCACATCGGCTCGGTGCTGACGACCGGCGACGATGTGCTCAGTGCAGAAGCCACTGACCTCTCGGCCATCAATGCCTTCTTTCTGGCGAGCGACCGCTTTCCGCTGACGCAGGAGGCCTCGGTGGGCATGCAGTCCTCGCTGTACTGGCATCCGTTCTATGCCTTTGGGCCGGCGCGCGATACCTCGGACCTCAATGCCAGCTTCAAATGGGACGTGGCCGACGGCAACAGCGGCCTGGGTGACTACGCCACCCTGGTGCCGGATCTGGTCGGTAATATCCGCAACGGAGCGCAGTGGGTGACCTCCCATGTCGGCAATGCGGCCATGGATGGCCTCAAGGACGTGGTGGGCCTGCGCAATGCCTTCTGCCCGGCGATCTGGGCCAATCCGATGGGGGTGGAGAATGTGCCCAATCCATTCGATGCGGCGCCTTAATGGGCGATTGGCTGCTGCGGCCGCGCTGCTGTTGACTGCCGTGCTGGGCGCCGCCCCGGCCTGGGCGCAGACGGTGTGCAAGAGCGAGGGGGTTGAATACATTCTGGGCGGTGCCGCTGCGAGCGGACCCGGCTGCAAGGCCGCAGCCGCCGCTGCACCGCCAGCACGCCGCACCTTGCGCATGGCCGCACCCGCACCCGCACCCGCCCCGGCGCCTACCCCGTCGCAAGGCCCGCGCCCGCGTGAACGCGCAGATTTTGGCCAGGACGAGCGCCGCCTGATCCTGGAGACCGAGCTGATAAAGGCCCAGCAGGTGCTGCAGGGCTTCTCCCAGGCGCTGGGCGGTTCAGCCGGCAGTGCGGCACCGGCAGACAAGAGCCGCGCGCTGGCCGATGTGCGGGCCCTCACGGCCGAGCTGGCCCGGCTGCCGCCGGTGGCAAGCCGCTGAGCGTTGGTCTTGCTCCTCCAGCGATTGCAGCAGCGCGTCCGCATTCGCATAGCCCGCCGCCTTGGACCGCCGGGCCCAGAACCATGCGCCTGCAGCGTCCTGGGTGTGGATGGCGATTTGCGCCAGGTTGTAGGCGGCGGCGCCATCGCCCAGGTCCGCAGCCAGCACCAGCCAGTCCCGCGCCTGTGCGTCATCGTTGTCTACGGAACGCAGATGCTGGTAGACATTGAGGGCGGCGCGCTTGTCGCCCGCCTGCGCCAGGCGCTTTTGGCGCAGCAGCTCAGACTCCGACATGCGGGCAATGCCGGCGCTGTTGGCGCCGGGCTCATAGCGGATGCCGGTCGGCGGGGCGGGCAGCGGCGCATAGGGGATTTGCTTGCAACCGGCGCTGGCCAGTAGCGCAAGCAATGCCAGGGGGAGGGCGGTGGAGGACAGGCGCATCGCCGCATTGTGGCATTCCGGTGCCATCAACGCTTTCAGCGCACAAAGGTGGAGGGCTGCAGATCCGGTGTGGTGGCCTTGCGCCGCTCCAGCCAGAATGCTTCGTTCCTGGTCAGCATCTGGAAGTCCTGCGCATCCTGCAGCTTTTGCGCCGCATCCATCGGCCAGTTCGGGTTGTAGATCAGCTCACGTGCCAACGCCACCAGGTCCGCGTCGCCGTTGCGCAAAATGGCCTCGGCCTGCTGCGCATGCACGATCAGGCCCACGGCCATCGTGCGCGCGCCGGTGGCGGCCTGGATGGCCGATGCCAGTTCGACCTGGTAGCCATAGCTGGCAGACTCGCCGCCGCGCAGCGGCGAGCCGGCAATGCCGCCCGAGGAGCAGTCGATCACATCGACACCCAGCGGCAGCAGGCGTTTGACCAGCGCGATGCTGTCCTCCAGCGTCCAGCCACCGGGCGCGCCGTCGGTGCAGGACAGGCGCACAAAGAGGGGCAGGCCTGCTGGCCACACGGCGCGCACCGCATCGACGACGGTCAGCAGCAGCCGGCAGCGGTTGTCAAAGCTGCCGCCCCAGGCATCGCCGCGCTGGTTGGCCAGCGGTGACAGAAAGCTGTGCAGCAGATAGCCATGGCCGGCATGCAGCTCCAGCACCTGGTAGCCCGCGCGCGCGGCGCGGCGGGCAGCGGCGGCAAAGGCCTCCACCACCTGCTGGATCTGCTGCAGCGACATGGGTGTCGGCGTATCGAGGCCCTTGCCTGCGGGGATCGCGCTCGGGCCCATCGGCATCCAGGCATCCCAGTCGGCGATGTCCGGCTGGTAGGGCAGAGGCCCCCGGCCCTGCGCGGGTGTCAGCTGCCGGGCCTTGCGGCCGGCATGCATCAGCTGGATGCCTGGCGTGGTGCCGCAGTCGCGCATCAGCTGCACGATGCGCTGCAAGGGCGCGACCATGTCGTCCTGCCACAGCCCGATATCGCCCAAGGTGCCGCAGCCGCGCCGCTCCACACCGGTGCCTTCCTGGAACACCAGGCCGCTGCCGCCGGCGGCCAGGCGCCCCAGGTGCATCAGATGCCAGTCCTGCACCTGGCCGTGGCGGCCCTGGTACTGCCACATGGGGGCGGCGACGATGCGGTTCTTGATCACCACATCGCGCAGCTGCAGTGGGCGGAAAAGCTGGTTCTGGGTTTCGCTGTGGGCCATGGTGCTGCCGCCTACTTCTTGACGAGAGGGCAGGCCGACTCGGACAGCGGCAGGAAGGCCTTGTCGGCCGGCACCGTGCTGATGACCTTGTAGTAGTCCCAAGGGGCCTTGGACTCCTGCGGCGACTTGACCTGGAACAGGTACATGTCGTGCACCATCATGCCGTCCTCGCGCAGACGGCCGTTCTTGGTGAACACATCGTTGATCGGCATCTCGCGCATCTTGGCCATCACCGCCTTGGCGTCCGTGCTGCCGGCCGCCTCCACCGCTTTCAGGTAGTGCTTGACCGAAGAGTAGGCGCCCATCTGGCTCATATTGGGCATGGCATTGACCTTGGCGAAGTACTTCTTCGAGAAGGCGCGCGTCTCGTCATTCATGTCCCAGTAAAAGGCCTCGGACAGCAGCATGCCCTGCGCAGTGCGCAGGCCCACCGAATGCACATCGTTGATGTACATCAGCAGCGAGGCGAGCTTTTGCTTGCTCTCGGGGGTGATGCCGAACTCACGCGCAGCCTTGATCGAGTTGACCAGGTCATTGCCAAAGTTGGCCAGGCCGATCACATCGGCCTTGCTGGCCTGGGCCTGCACCACAGCCGATGAGAAGTCCGAGCCATTGAGCGGGTGCCGGGTCTCGCCAATCACCTTGCCGCCCACGGTGCCAATGGCCTGGGTGGTGGCCTTGACGATGTCATAGCCGCCCGAGTAGTCGGCGGTCAGAAAGTACCACTGCTTGCCGATCTTCTCGGCCGCCGCCTTGCCCACGGTATTGGCCAGCGCATAGGAGTTGTAGGCCCAGTGCGCGACGGTGGGGCCACACATGTCACCGGTGATGCGGTCGCTGGCCGGGCCGCTCATCACCAGCACCTTGCCTTTTTCCTTGGCGATGTTGAGCACCGCGAGCGCGGCCGCCGAGCCGCCCACGTCCTGGATCGCGTCGACGCCGTTGTCGTACCATTCGCGCGCCTTGGCCGCTGCCGAGTCGGCCTTGCTCTGGTGGTCAAAGGTCAGCAGCTCGACCTTGCGGCCCAGCACCTGGCCACCGGCTTCGTCCAGCGCCATCTGGGCGGCGGTGATGCTGCCCTTGCCGGTGATGGCCGAGTAGACGCCCGACTGGTCAACGATCAGGCCGATGCGCACCGGCGGGCCCGATTGTGCGCTGGCGCCCAGCGACAGGCACAGCAGCGCTGCGGCCAGGCCCAGTGGTTTGACGGGGGCGCGCAGCGCAAAGAGGTGAGAAATACGCATGGTGGTGTCTCCTGTTCAGCTTTTGGTCAGTACCTGGGATTCGCGGATCATCTGCTGCCAGCGCAGGCGCTCGGCCTGCAGGAATTTTTCATAGGCCTCCGGGCCCTGGGCGGTGACCGAGACGCCTTGCTTTTCCAGCAGGTTCTTCAGCTCAGGTGCCTGTAGCTGGGCCACGGTGGTGCAGCCCAGGCGGTCGATGACCTCGGCGCCGGTCTTGCGCGGCACAAAAAAGCCGTTCCAGATCGGCGCGGCATAGCCGGGGTAGCCCAGCTCGGCGACGGTGGGGATCTCGGGCCAGGAGGCCATGCGCTGCGCGCTCAACGTGGCCAGCACGCGCAGCTTGCCCGACTGCACCTGCGGGCGGGTGAAGAGCGCCGTCATCATGCCCATGTCCACGCGCTGCTGCAGCAGGTCCGGCAGGGCCGGGGCCTCGCCCTTGTAGGGCGCATGGATCATCTGCGCGCCGCTCAGCTTGCCCAGGTACTCCATCGCCACATGCAGCGGGCCCAGCGGCCCGGTGGACATATAGCGCAGCTTGTCCGGTGTCTTCTTCGCATCGGCCAGCAGCTCGCCCAGGGTCTGGTAGGGGCTGTCTTGCGCCACCACCAGCACATAGTCCACATTGCAGATCGAGGCCACCGCCGCAAAGTCGCGCTGCGGCCGGTAGCCCAGGTCGGGCATGGTGTGCTCGAGCACGATATTGGTGCCCACGCCGCCCATCAGCACGTTGTAGCCATCGGGTTCGGCATGCGCCACCTGGGTGGCGCCGATGGCGCCCGCTGCGCCCACCTTGTTGTCGACCACCACCGGCTGGCCCAGGCCGGGCTCCAGCGCCTTGGCCAACAGGCGGCCGAGCACATCGGTGGCGCCGCCGGCGGCAAAGGGCACCACCAGCCGCAGCGGGCGTGACGGGTAGGGGCTCTGCGCCCAGGCCTGGTGGCCGGCCAGCAGGCTGGCTGCGCCCCAAGCGGTGCTGTGTGCCAGCCACCGTCGTCTGCCGGGATTGACCGGCGCTTGTTGCAGGGAAAGCTTGTCGTTCATGGCATTGTCTCCGTTCCGTTTTTTGTGGTGTGCCGTGTCCTAAGCGAGATGAGAGAGGCGCTACAGCCGGGTGGCGCTGATCGTGAGCCCTCCGTCGATGTGCAAGGTCTGGCCGGTGATGTAGCCAGCCAGCGGGTGCAGCAAGAAGTCGATCGCATGGGCGATCTCCACCGGCTCGGACACCCGCTGCAGCGGCACGGCGGCGAGCAGCGCCTCGGTCTGCGGCGCGCCGGGCGGGCTGGCGGTCTTGAACAGCTCGGTGGCCACGGGGCCGGGGGCAATGACATTGACGGTGATCTGGTCCGTCGCCAGCTCCAGCGCCCAGGTGCGGCTCATGCCGATGACGGCGGCCTTGGTGGCGCTGTAGGCGGTGCGGTTGGGCTTGCCCAGCGCGGCGCGCGAGGAGATATTGACGACGCGGCCGGCGCGCGCCTGGCGCATGCCCGGCAGCAGCGCCTGCATGCAGACCAGGCAGGCGTTCACGTTCAGCGCCATCGCCTCGTTCATGTCGGCCACGCTGGTGTGCGCCAGGTCGGTGGTGTGGGCCAGCGCCGCGTTGTTGACCAGGCCGTAGAACGGCGCCTGCGCGGCCAAGTCGCTGACCAGCGCCCGCGTGCCGTCGAGGTCCATCAGGTCACAGGCGATGAACTGCTCATCGGCCCGCGCATCGGCGGGGATGCTGCGGGCCAGGCCAATGGGCTGGTAGCCCTTGTCGGCGAGGTAACGCATCGTGGCGCGGCCAATGCCCCGGCTGGCGCCGGTGACCAGGACGCGGGGTTGGCGGGAGCTGTCTGTCATGCCAGGCCTTTCAGTAGTTGCCGACCGATGATGGTCTTTTGCACTTCGGTGGCACCTTCGTAGATGCGCATGGGGCGCACTTCGCGGTAGAGGCGCTCGACCACGCTGCCGCAGGTGATGCCCATGCCGCCCCACAGCTGCACCGCTGCATCGACCACCTGGAAGGCGGCCTCGGTGCCCTGCATCTTGGCCATCGCCGCCTCGGTGCTGATGCGGCGCTGGCGCACATCGCGCAGCCAGGCGGCCTTGTGCACCAACAGGCGTGCGGCTTCCAGCTGCGTGGCCATATCGGCCAGCTTGTGCTGCACGGTCTGCATCTCGGCCATCGCCTGGCCATAGAGCTGGCGCTGGCTGACCCGCACCAAGGTCTCATCGAGCGCGCGCTGGCCCATGCCCAGCGCTGCGGCCCCCACCGAGCTGCGGAAGATATCGAGCACGCCCATCGCCACCTTGAAGCCCTCGCCGGGCTGGCCCAGCAGCCGGCCCGCCGGCACCTTGCACGCGTCAAAATGGATCTCGGCCAGCGGGTGGGGCGCAATGATGTCGATGCTGCGGTGAATGCGCAGGCCCGGGGTGTCGGCATCGACCAGCAGGGCCGACAGGCCGCTCGCGCCTCTGGCCTCTTCGGTGCGGGCGATGACGACGTAGAAGTCCGCAATGCCACCGTTGGAGATATAGGACTTGGCGCCATCGAGCAGGTAGTGGTCGCCCTGCAGCACGGCCCGCGTTTTGGTGGCGGCCACGTCCGAGCCGCCATCGGGCTCGGTCAGCGCAAAGGCTGCCACTTTGCGGCCCTGGCTGCAGGCGTGCACATAGGGCGCCACCAGCTGCGCATCACCCTTTTGCCAGAGCGCGGCACTGCCAATGCCCTGCATGCTGAAGACAAAATCGGCCAGCGGCGCGTAGTAGCCCAGGCATTCGCGCACCAGGCAGATGGCACGCAGGTCCACTGCGGGCGCCATGCCCTCGGCCATCGCCGGCGCTGCGTATTCGAGCAGGCCATGCTGGGCCAGGCTCTGCAGCCAGTGGGCGCATTCGGCCTGCAGGTCCTGCGGGGTTTCATCAGCCAGAAGCGCGCGGTTGTCGCTGATCCAGTGGTTGAGCCGGGCGATGACCTCGGCATGCCGCGCGTCAAAAAATGGCGTCTCGGCCAGGGTCCAGCTGTGCTTCATACGCTGGCCTCCTGGGCGAGCAGGTGCTGCGCCAGGTCGCGCAGCGCATTGCGTTTGACCTTCTTGCCATTGGGGCCCATGGTGTAGGGAAAGGTCTCGACCCGGAAGATGCGGATGGGTACCTTGTAGCGCGCAATCTGCTGCTGCAGCTGGGCCTTGATCGCCTCTTCGTCCCAGCGGCTGTCAGCGCTATCGCTGGGCTCCAGCACAAAGGCCACCGGGCGCGAGCTGCCCGAGGCATTGACCGCTACCACCTGGCAGGCACTGGCGCCGCACAGCGCCATCACCGACTCTTCGATCTCGGCCGGGTTGACCAGGAAGCCGCCGATGCGCAGCACATCGCCCAGGCGCGAGATATGCGTGAAGCCGCCATCGCCATTGAGGTAGCCCAGATCGCCCGAGCGCAGGAAGCCGTCGTCGGTGAAGGCCTGCTGCTTCGCCTGCGCGTCGTGCAGGTACTGCTGCATCAAGGTGGGGCTGTAGAACTCCAGCTCGCCGGGCTCTTGCGCCTCGGCGAGGGCGCCGGTCTCCAGGTTGCGCACGCGCACCCGCGCCTGCGGGCAGACCGGAAAACCGCCGGACTGGGCGCGCCGGGGCAGGGGCGCTGCCGGGTCCTGGTGGGCAAACAGCGCAAAGGTCTCGCTCATGCCAAAGCAGCCGACCATCGGTATGCCGTACTGCAAGGCACGGGCGGGCAGCGCATCGAGCCCGGGCACAAAGTTGGCATGGCCAAAAAAGCGCAGCGCCTGCGGCTGCCAGCCGGCGGGCAGGTCGGCGATGAGCTTGTCGACCATGTCGTTGGTGCCAAACATATGGCTGATGGGCTCGTGCTGCAGGCAGGCTGCGGCGCGCGCGGTATCAAACACCTCGTGCAGCACAAGGCATGCGCCAGCGGCCAGGGTGGCCATCGCCGCTGTGTAGCCAAAGGCCCCGCACAGCGGCAAGGCCAGCAGGCTGCGGCAGCTGGTGCCGATGCCAAAGCCGGGTGCCACATCCTGCGCATGCTGGGCCACGCTGGCCTGGCGGTGCACGATGAGCTTGGGCTGGCTGGTGGTGCCCGAGGACGACAGGATGATGCAGGTCTGCGCGCCCTGGCAGTCGCTGCGGTGCGGCGTCGTTGCGGCTGCGGCCATCAGCGCCTGCCAGGGCTGGATCTGCAGCGCGCCGCTACCGGCCTGCAGCGGGGCAGCGGTGGCCGGGCCCAGGCTGGCATCGATCAGGCACTGCAGGCTGCCGCCTTGCTGCGCCAGGATCTGCTCCAGGCTATTGCCGGGCAGCAGGCTGGCAGCACTCGCGGCAGCGCCATTCATCACGGCCAGCGCATTGGCGGTGGCGCGGTCAAAGGCCAGCGCCTTGCAGCCGGAGCGGTCGATAAAGCTGCTGATCTCCTTGACGCCGAGCTTCAGGTTGAGGCTCAGGGTCGTGATGCCCAGCTCGGCGCAGGCCAGGTGCAGCAGCAGCCAGTGGGGGGTGTTGGGCAGCCACAGGCCCAGCACATCGCCGGCCACCAGGCCTTGCTGGCGCAGGCCGTGGGCGCATTGCTGCACCTGGCTGCGCAGCTGGGCATAGCTGTGGGTGCTGGCGCCAAACTGCAGCGCGGGCGCGTCGTCGGCGCCCAGTGCCAGCAGGCTGCGCACATCATTGGCCCGCGCGCTGCTGGGCGCGCTGGCCATGGGTTGGGATGTCATAGGCGGCCTTTAGACGGTGGCGACCGGGGTCACGGGTGAGCCTACGGCACCGGGCAGGCGCAGCGCCGGCGCGGTCAGCATGAAGCGGTAGCGGCCATGGGCCTCCAGCCACTGCGCCAGCGGGTGCAGGTACCACAGCTCACCAAAGGGCATGCCGAGCTTGAACAGGCAGAGCTCATGCAGCGGAAGAAAGGCGCAGCTGCCGTCGACCGGCCGGCCGGGTACCGATTCGATGCCGTAGTTGTCGGCCACCAAGGTGGTGATGTGGCTGTCGATGATCCATTGCTGCAGCTCGGGATCGCGCCCATCGAGCACCGCGCCGACGGTCTCGGGCATGTCCGACTTGGGCGGGCCATCGCAGGCAAGCAGCAACTCGCTAAAGCCGGTGTAGAGCGCCACGATGTCGCCACGGGTGACCTCGATGCCATCGGCCTTCAGCACCTCCTTGAGCATCTTGCCCGAGACGAGGGTGTGGCCGTCGCCAAAGTGGCGGCGCAGGTTGACCAGCACGCCCCGGCCCTGGATGGCCTGCTCGGCCAGGCGCTCCACGCCCAGCGCCTTGGCGCGGGACTGGCCGCCCATGTCCGGCAGGTCATCGGGCGCCAGAATGTCGATACCGGCCTGGAAGCCGTTGTAGTAGACCAGCTCGTCGACGCCATCGCCATTGATGTCGAAATGGCTGCCGACGTGCGAGAGCGCATCCCACTGCGTCGAGTACTGCAGGTAGATCTCGGCGTAGTCGTCGCTGACCACGTCGGTGTAGAGCGGGTTCTCACGCGAGAGCGCAAAGTTCAGCCCCGGGCCCAGCGGCCGGCGCGAGGGCTTGATGACCGGCGGGTGGCGGCGCGGGTTGAGCGCGTTGCCGCCGGGCTTGTCCAGCGGCAGGCTCAGGCAAAAGCGCTCGCCCGTCTGTATCTCCTGCGCCGCTTCCTTGACCTTGTCCGCCGTCAGGTAGTTCAGGCGGCCGAGCTGGTCGTCAGGGCCAAAGTCGCCCCAGTTCGATTGCGCGGGGCGCTGGGTCCAGCGCGGCGAGCCGGCGCTGCCGACAACTGGGGCAAGGTGCGGGGCATGTACAGGGCGGTAGGCGTTCATAGGGTTTTCCAGATAACGGGGGAGACAGCGCGCAGCGGCGATCTGCCGTAGCTTGTGCGCACCTCAAGAGGTACCGAGCAACTATGAGACGGGATGTGCCGGGATGGCAAAAGCTGGCAGCACGGATGTTCACGATATGAACTCAGGTTTTCCCGGGGCGCAGAGCCCTGCGCGCCTGGTCAAGGTGCTGCGGCTGCTGACGCGCCACCATGTGCCAGGCCTGTCGATTGCGGAATTGACCGCGCAGTCCGGGCTGGACCGCTCGACCGCAAGGCGCTTGCTGATGGTGCTGGCCCAATCTGGCTATGCGGCCAAGGATGCGGTCACAGGCCGCTACCGCTTGGGTGTTGAAGCCATGCTGACGGGGCTGGCGGCGATGGCCAAGCCGCCCATCTTTGAGGTCTGCCACCCAGTGATGGTGAACGTGGCCCGGCGCAGCGGCGACACGGTGTTTCTGATCATCCGCGTGGGCGACTTTGCCCACTGCCTGCATGTGCAACCGGGCAGCACCGTGCTGCATGCCCACAGCCTGATGACCGGCCAGATCCGCTTGCTGGGCCAGGGCACGGCCAGCCTGGCGCTGGCTGCCAGCCTGCGCGATGCCGAACTGGAGCAGATCTACCAGCGCCGCCGGCTGGACTACGAGGCCGCCGGCATCAGCCAGGAGCGGCTGATGGACATGGTGCGCCAGACACGCAAACGCGGCCATGCGCTCAGCGTCAACCTGCTCACCTCGGGCGCCACCGGCGTGGGCCTGGCCATCGAGTTCCAGACCGCCCATAGCGCGCACATGGCCGCCATCAGCGTGGCCAACCACGATGCGCAGATGGATGCGCAGCACCAGGCGCAGGCGCTGCAGGTGCTGCGCGAGGAGCTGGCCCAGGCCGGCATTGCGCAGGTGGCCTGCGGCGGGCGCAGTACGGGCAGCGCCTAGCGCGGCGTTCTGGATCTGCGCCGGGCTGCGGGCTGGGGCGCGGATGGCGCCAAGCGGCGCAGCTCCTCATCGCTGAGTATGAATGCGGGGTTGTCCACCAGGCGCTCGACCGCCAGATCGATAAAGGCGCGTGCCCGGGCGGGCTGCGAGCTTCGGCTGCCAAAGTACACAAAATAATGGATGTACTCGGGCGTGTGCTCGACCAGCAGCGGCACCAGGCGCCCGTCGCGGATATAAGGTGCGGCGGTCACCCCTGCCAGTTGACCCAGCACCTTGCCGGCCAGCACGGCATCGAGCTCAAAGGCTTCGTCGTTGCTGCAGAGGGCGGGCACGACGGGGATGTCCACGATCTGCCCGTCGATCAGCACATGCCAGGGCAGCACCTTGCCCGTTGCGGGGTGGCGGTAGGCACTGCAGCGGTGCGCTTCGAGCGCGCTGAGCGACTGCGGCGCGCCGTGCTGCTGCAGGTAGGCGGGCGCGGCGCAGATCACCATCTGCAGCGCCAGCAATTTGCGCGCAATCACCCCCTCGTGCGCCGATGCGCCGAGCCGAAAGCCCACATCCACGCGGTCTTCGACCCAGTTGCCGACCCGGTCTTCGAGCAGCACATCGGGCTGGATGCCGGGGTGCAGGTCACAGAACTCCTCGACCAGGCGCCACAGGATGGGCCCGAAGGTGCTGCGCGGCCCTGCGATGCGCAAGGGGCCTTGGAAGTCGTCCTTGCGCTGGCGGGCATTGTCCAGCGCCCGCTGCATGCCTTGCACCGACGGCTGCACCTCTTCGAGCAAGCGCTGGCCGGCGTCGGTCAGCGACATGACTCGGGTGGTGCGGTGGAACAGGCGCGCATCCAGATGCGCTTCGAGCTGCGCCAGCGCCTTGCTGGCCGCCTGGGGGCTGATGCCCAGGTCCAGCGCGGCCTTGCGCAGGCTGCCCAGCTCGGCCGCCTTGATGAAGGTGGTGACAGATCGCAGTTCGTTGAGGGCCATGCTGTGCTTTCTTGAAGTCCTATTGTCATCAATTCGGTGCTAATAAATCAACCTATTCACCACTATTCAGTATCAACGCCCTTGCTTACAGTGGCCCCCCATGCGCGCTGGAATTCGCAGCGCTGCCCCCCATCACCGGAGTTATGCACCATGAAATCCTTGCTTTGCATCGCATTGGCTGGCGCCGCCACCAGCGCCGCAGCGCAGCCACAGGGCGGCGAGCCGCGCGCGGCCGTGGTGGAGGTTCATGCTGCGGCGACCCAGCCGGCATCTACTGGGGCGGCAGACCGCTTTAGCGGTGCCGTGCGCATCACCACGCCGTTCAGCGCGCCAACGCCTGGCCGCGCTGGTGGTGGCACCGTCGCCTTTGAGGCCGCTGCGCGCACGGCCTGGCACACCCATCCGCTGGGCCAGACGCTGATCGTGACGCAGGGCGCTGGTCTGGTGCAGCAACAGGGGCAGCCAGCGCTGGCGATGCGCGTGGGCGACGTCGTCAGCATTCCGGCCCATGTGCGCCACTGGCATGGTGCGGGGCCGGGCGGGGCCATGGTGCATGTCGCCATCGCTGAGAAGCAGGACGGCCAATCGGTCACCTGGCAGGAGCTGGTCAGCGACGACGACTACCAGGCAGCCTGGCAAGGCGCGGGCCTGCAGCAGGCCGCTGCGACGCAACCGCCAACACGCCACTACCCCAGCGCAGACAGCCTCAGTGCCCGGCAACGGGCGATCCCCTTGATCGCCGCTTTGGCCGCCAGCAGCGATATGGCGCAGCTCGATGCCGCGCTGCGCCAGGGCCTGGATGCCGGGCTGAGCATCAGTGAGAGCAAGGAAGTGCTGGTGCAGCTGTATGCCTATGTCGGCTTTCCCAAAAGCCTGAATGCGCTCGCGCAGTTGATGCAGGTGCTGCAGGCCCGCCAGCAACAAGGCATTCAGGATGCAGCCGGCGCGGCGCCCAGCCGCGCAGTGGTGACCGGTGAGGACCTGACTGCCGTGGGCCGCAGAAACCAGACAGAAATCTCCGGTGGCCCGGTGCAAGGGCCGGTGATGGCGTTTGCACCGGTCATCAACCAGTTTTTGCAGGCGCATTTGTTTGGCGACATCTTTGAGCGCGACAACCTCGATTGGCAAAGCCGCGAGCTGGCCACCGTGGGTGCCTTGGCTGCCACCCCGGGTGCCGAAGCCCAGCTGCGCTCGCACATGCGCGCCAGCCTGCGCGTGGGGCTGCGTGCCTCGCAGCTGCGTGAGCTTAGCCAGGTATTGGCGGCCAGCGGCATGGCCGCAAGTGCCGAGCGGGCGCAGACCGCTCTGGCCCAGGCACTGGCGCTCGCGACGAAAGGACAACCATGAACATCCCCCAACTTTTGTGCGCGACGGCGCTGCTCAGCGGCTGCGCTACGCAGTCCGGCCCGGCTACTGCGCCCCTGCAGATCCAGTCCCAAGGCAGCTTTGCGGTGGGCGGTGTGGTGCAGCAGACCCCCGGGCGCTATGACAACAACCAGCCCACGGCGGCAGGACAGAGTTTTCATGGCGACCATCTGTATGCCTTCTACCAGGTGCCGGTGCAGCCCAAGCCGCTGCCGATTGTCATGCTGCACGGCGCTTTCCAATCTGCACGCAGCTGGGAGAGCACACCAGACGGCCGAGAGGGCTTCCAGACCTTGTTTTTGCGGCGCGGCTTCTCGGTGTACCTGGTCGACCAACCGCGCCGTGGCCGGGCCGGCAACAGCACGGTGGCCGCGATGCTGGAGCCCACACCGAATGACCAGCTGTTCTTTGACCAGTTTCGCATTGGGCAATGGCCCAGGCGATTCGACAACGTGCAGTTTGACCCGGCGCCTGAAACCTTGAACCAGTTCCTGCGCTCCATCACGCCCAATACCGGCCCCTATGACGCAGCGGTGATTGCCGATGCCATGTCGGCGCTGTTCTCCCAGGTGGGGCCCGGCATCTTGTTCACGCATTCACAAGGAGCCGGGCCCGGCTGGCTGACCGCCATCCGCAACCCGAATGTGAAAGCCATCGTGGCCTTCGAGCCGGGCAGCGGTTTCATCTTTGCGCAGCAGGATGCCCCTGAGCCCATGCCCAGCGCAGCTGGCACCCTGGCGCCCGAGATCGTGCCGCTGGACGATTTTTTGAAGCTGACCCGCATTCCCATCGTCATCTACTACGGCGACAACTTTCCGACAACACCGACGGCTGCACGGGGGCAGGACAACTGGCGGGTGAGGCTGGCGATGGCCCAGCGCTGGGTCGCTGCGATCAACCGGCATGGCGGCAAGGCGCAGCTGGTGCATCTGCCCGAGATCGGTGTGCATGGCAATACGCACTTTCTGATGTCCGACCTCAACAACCGCGAGATCGCGGCGCTGGTGGCGCAGTTTCTCTCAGCGCAGCAGCTGGACTGATCGGCGCGCAACGTCCTCTTCACCCCTACCGAAAGGCCTTCTTTTATGACCCTCCTGACCCGACGCCCGGTGATGACGCATTCCGCGCTTGGCCTGTCCCTCAGCACCTTAGGAATTTCCACGATGACCACCACCACAGCGGCCGCTGCCGATGCCCCTAAAAATCCCTTCACCCTGGTCTATGCGGGTGCGATTGCCAAGAACGAACCGGGCAAGGTCAATATCCATCCGGTGACCTACCCGCTCAATGGCCTGGATATCGTTGCCAACGTCTACACCCCCGCCCACTACAACCCCCAGCAGCGCTACCCGGCCGTGGTGGTGGCGCACCCCAACGGCGGGGTCAAGGAGCAGGTTGCCGGCCTCTACGCCCAGCGCCTGGCCGAGCAGGGCTTTATCACGATTGCTGCAGACGCCGCCTACCAGGGCGGCAGCGGCGGGCAGCCGCGCAGCACCGACAAGCCGCAGTTCCGTGTCGAAGATATCCACGGCATGGCCGACTTCATCACGCGCTTTGCCGGTGTCGACCCGCAGCGCCTGGGGCTGTTGGGCATTTGCGGGGGAGGCGGCTATGCGCTCTCGGCGGCCAAGTCGGACAAGCGTTTCAAGTCGATCGCCACCTTGAGCATGTTCAACTCCGGGCGGGTGCGCCGCAATGGCTTTGCCGATTCGCAACTGGCCAGCGTGCAGCAGCGCCTGCAGCAGGCCAGCGATGCGCGGGCTGCGCAAGCGGCGGGCGGTAAGATTGTCTATGCCGGCGATGCCGACATGAGCGATGCGCAGATTGCCGCGCTCCCGTTCGAGATGTACCGCCAGGGCTATGAATACTACTGGCGCAGCCATGCGCACCCGAACTCGACGTTCAAGTACACCAGCAGCAGCCTGTTGGACCTGATGCGCTGGGATGCGACCGACCAGATCGCGCTGCTCGAGCAGCCCTTGCTGATGGTGGCAGGCACTGCCGCCGACAGCCTGTACATGACCGAGGACGCGTTTGCCAAAGCCACCGGCGCCCAGCACAAGGAGCTGTTCAAGATCGAGGGCGCCACCCACATCGAGACCTACTGGGTGCCCAAGTATGTCGATGCCGCCATGGGCAAGCTGGCGCTGTTCTACAGCCAGACGCTGTAATGGCAGCGGCCAACCGCTCCACCCGGCGCGCGCTCTTGGGCACCTTGGCCAGCTTGCCAGTCGTGGGCGCGGCCTCTGCCAAGCCGCGCCAGGGCTGCGGCAGCAGCGCGGGCCAGGTGCTGGTGGCCTACTTTTCACGCACCGGTAACACCCGTGTCATTGCCGGCCTGGTCCAGCGCAGCCTCAAAGCGCAGATCGCCGAGATAGCGCCGGCCACGCCGTACCCCGAGGACTACCTGGAAACGGTGGAGCAGGCGCGTCAGGAGCGCGATACGGGCCGAACCAGGCCACTGGCTCGCCGTATCGATGTGGCAGCCTTTGACACGGTGTACCTGGGTTTTCCGATATGGGGTGAAACCGTGCCTCCGGTGGTGCGGGCCTTTTTGGCAGCGCAGGACTGGCAAGGCAAATCCCTGGTGCCGTTCCAAACCCATGGCGGTTATGGACTGGGCAACAGCCTGGAGGTGCTGGCCGGCTACCTGGCCAAGGGCCGCCTGCAGCCAGGTTTTGCGATGGAAGCCGACCAGGAGCGGCGCACGATGACCCAGGTGGGGGAGTGGCTGCAGAAAAGCAGCTGCCGCTGAGTGCCTGCGGCGTAGGACAACCGCGCAGCTGGCCGGTGGTATTGCATTTGTGCGGAACCCCGGCGGCGCCATGGGCTCCAAGTGCCTCCTTTGTGCACTTTTTATAGCGGAGCCCTGATCCATGACGACTGAAGAAATTCGTGCCACCTTGACCCTGTGCCTGCTCGCCTCGTTTGCCGATGGCGAGAAGCACGAGCGTGAGCGCGAGCAGATCCGCCAGGTCGCCGAGGGCCTGGCGGCCGACCAGCAGATCAACCTGCCCCACCTCTACCAGGATGTGCTGCTGCGCCGCGTGCAATTGGGCGATGTACTGGCCCAGCTGCAGACCACCGAGGCGCGCCAGCTCGCCTATGAGATGGCGCTGTGCGTCTGCGAAGCCGATGGCAGCACCAGCCCCAAGGAGGCGGCCTTTTTGGCGCAGCTGCGCGAGGCTTTTGCTACGGCAGGGCAGGCGCCCGGTCCTAGCGCCGCTCCTGCAGCGGCTGCCGCAACGGGAATGGCTGCTGCGGCCACCCTGGCCACGCCGCCCGCGCAGGCGCTGGCCGGCAACCTGGTCGATGCACCTTTGAATGCCGCCTTGCCCGATGCCCCGCTGACGCTGACCGAGCCAGCGCCCCATCCGGCAGCGGCGGACCCGTTGGTGCCGGCGCAGGCCGAGCGCCGGCCCTCGAGCTTGTCGGTCGAGGCCATGGACCAGAAGATCCTCAAGGCCTCGATTCTCAATGGTGCGATCGAGCTGCTGCCCGAGAACCTCTCGACGTTGGCGATCATTCCGCTGCAGATGCGCCTGGTCTACCAGATCGGGCAGAACTATGGCTACGAGCTGGACAAGGGCCATATCAAGGACCTGCTGGGCGCGCTGGGTGTCGGCTTGACCTCGCAGTACCTGGAGCAGGCCGGGCGCAAGCTGCTGGGCGGCTTGCTGGGCAAGGCCGGCAAGGGCCTGCTCGGGGGCCTGGGCCGGCAGGCGGTCAGCAGCGGCATGAGCTTTGCCTCCACCTATGCGCTGGGCCATGTCGCCAACCAGTACTACGCCGGCGGGCGCCAGCTGTCGACCGAGATGCTGAAAAATGCCTACCAGCATGTGATGCAGGATGGCCGCCAGCTGCAGTCGCGCTACCAGGCGCAGATGCAGGAGACGGCCAGCGGCCTGAACACCGCCAAGATCCTGTCGATGGTGCGCGGCGGCTAGTAAACACATATCTAAATGTAACCATCTCTGTAGGCAAAAGCCTGGAGTTTATGCAGGACGATACCGTCAGTATTGTCGGAATATATTGATTGCTGTATTTGGTTTTTGTGACTGAGATAACCCCAACCCGCCTTCATCGGCGGGTTTTTTTGTCTGAGCGCTACGCCATGAAATCTCTTACAGAAACCAGCACTTATCCCAAATTTCTCCTCTGAAGGAATGCCAATAACAACCGATAAATCTAGCTTGCATTCTGAAGTTGGGGCGGAGATTGGTACGCCTTTCTCAGGCAGTGGGACAGGCGCGCGGAGCTGGCTTTGCTTATAGACCGGAACTAGTCGCGGTTATATGTTATTTCAATAAATTAATTTTAGATTTACCAAAGGTTCGCAGTACGGTTGCCCTTGTGAATAGTTGTGTTGGCATGAGTAATCAGCGGCACCTTTCCTCGCGCGTCGGTTGGTATGGCCTGAGTTGATCTCTCCCCATCCTGGCGTCTTGGCACGGTGCACAAGGAGACGCTATGAACCCGATTGGTGCGCAGAGGACACTCCGCCGTCTGCTGTTTGGAGGGCTCGCGAGCCTGGCTCTCGTCTGCAGTTTTAACGCTTCGGCGGCATCGGCCGGATCCGGCCGGGCCTATGGCCTGCAGGTCACCGCCGATGTGGTGGGGGTGGGGCTCGGCGTCCCGATTGCCGATACCGGGCAGAAAACGGCACCACCGGATTTCAATACCCCCACCTCGGTCGTCAATGCGTCTGTCGCTGCAGGCGTCGGCAATTTGCTGACCGTGCGTACGGGCGTTCTCAACTCCGCCACGCAAAGCAAGCTGGCGCAAAACAGCGTCGTGTCCTCATCGTCCGTCAGCGGCTTGGCCCTCAAGCTCGCCGGGCTGGCGCTGGGGGCAGACACGATCAGCTCGCAAGCCAAGATGTCCTGCGTCAATGGGACGCTGACGCCAGAGGGCAGTGCGCAAATCCTGGGTGCCTCGGGATCGCTCGCCGGCGTCAGTGTGGCGGCAAACACCCGGGTCGATCTGACGATTGGTGTGCCCACTCTTGGGACCATGGTCGGGGTCGTTCTCCACACCAATGAGCAAACCCTGAGCCCAGACGGCAAGACCCTGAGCGTCAATGGGCTGCGTGTGGAGCTCGTGGCGTCTGCGCTCGGTATTCGCTTGCTCGGCGCATCGGTCATCGTAGGCAACTCCACGGCCACGATGGCCGATTGCGCGCCCACGGTCACCTTGGGTTCCTTGCCCTTGATTACCACCAGCAACCAGGCCGCTATCCCCGTCAGCGGAAGCTGCAGCGCCGGCAGCGGCAATGTGGCCATCAGCTCCACGCCCGCCGGCGTGACCCAGTCGCTGCCTTGCTCCGCCACGGGCAGCTATTCCGGTTCGGTGAACACCACAGCGCTGGCCGACGGCCCCGTGACGCTCACGGCATCACAGAGCCCCGCAGGGCCCACCAGCGCGGCGAGCCAGGCCACGACCAAGAACACGGTCCCGGTATTGCAACCGCCGGTTGTGACGGTGGTGTCTGCGCCCCATATCACCCTGGCCAACCAGGCGTCCTATGGCGTCTCGGGCACCTGCTCGGCGAATGGCGCGGGTGTTGCCATCACCATCGGCGGCGTCGGAGGAGTTACGTCTACTGCGCAGTGCAGCGGCGGCCTTTGGTCCTCTACGGGCCTGAATGTCGCCAGCCTGGCCAATGGGCCAGTCACCGTTGCGGCTTCTCAAACGGTCAGTGGTCTGACCGGCACGGGCAGCCTGCTGACCAGCAAGGACTCGACCGGGGGAGTGCCCGTGGTGGTGGTGACCTTGGCACCGGCGATCACGGCGACAAACCAGACCTCCTACACTGTCTCGGGCACTTGCTCGGTCAATGGCAGCAATGTGACTGTGTTGATCGACACCGTCACTGCCTCGGTACCTTGTACCGGCAATATCTGGGCTGCCGCAGGCCTGGATGTCAGTGGCTTGCTCGATGGCGCCCTCACGGTCACGGCCACGCAAACCGCCAATGGTCAAACAGGAACGGGTAGTCTGGGGACCACGAAGGACTCGGCCGGGGCTATCCCGGTGGTGACCATCAGCCTGGCTCCCGCCATCACGCTGGCCAACCAGGCTGCCTATAGCGTTTCGGGCAGCTGTTCGGTCAATGGCAACAACGTGGCCGTGCTGGTGGGCTCGGTCGCTGCCTCTGCGCTGTGTACGAATGGCAGCTGGTCCACGGCCGGCCTGGATGTCAGTGGCTTGCCCAATGGGGCCGTCACGGTCATGGCTTCGCAAACGGTGGGCGCGCAGACCGGATCCGCGACCCTGGTGACCAGCAAGGACGTGACGGGCGCCGTACCCGTGGTAGCGGTGACCTCGGCCCCCGCGATCACGGCGCTGAACCAGGGCTCCTACACGGTCTCTGGTACCTGTTCGGCCAGCGGCAGCAACGTGGCCGTGCTGATCGGATCCGTCGCTGCTGCAGCGCCTTGTAATGGCGGCCTCTGGTCCACCGCAGCGGTGGATGTCAGTGGCCTGCTCGATGGCGCGGTCACGGTGACGGCGTCGCAGACGGTGGGCGGCCAGACGGGATCGGGCAGCCTGCAGACCAGCAAGAACACGGTGGTGGATGCCCCCGTGGTGACCATTAGCTCGGCACCTGCCATCACGGCGCTCAATGAGGGCGCCTATACGGTCTCGGGCACCTGCTCGGCCAATGGCACGAACGTCGCTGTGCTGGTCGGCTCCGTGGCGGCCGCGGCGCCCTGTACGGGCAACATCTGGTCCAGCTCGGGCCTCGATGTCAGCGGCTTGGCGGATGGGCCGGTGCTGGTCTCGGCCTCGCAAACGGTAGGCACGCAAACCGGGTCGGGCACGCTGGTGACAGCCAAGGACACGGCGGGTGTCGCACCCGTGGTGACCATCAGCGCTGCACCCGCCATCACGGCGCTGAACGAGGCAGCCTATACGGTCTCGGGCACTTGCTCGGTCAACGGTACCAACGTCAGCGTCCTGGTCGGCTCCGTCTCTGCATCAGCGGCCTGCGATGCCGGCCTCTGGACCACCTCGGCGCTGAATGTCGCGGCCTTGCCGGATGGCGCGGTCACGGTGACCGCTTCGCAAACCGCCAATGGCCAAACCGGATCGGGCACGCTGGTGATCGCCAAGGACACGGCCGGGGTCGCTCCTTCCGTGGCCGTCACCTCGGCACCCGCCATCAGCGCTGGCAACCAGGCGTCCTATGTCGTGTCGGGCACCTGCTCGGCCAACGGCAGCAACGTGGCCGTTCTGGTCGGCTCCATCGCTGAATCGGCCATGTGCGACGGCGGTGTCTGGGCCACGGCGGGCCTGGATGTCAGTGGCTTGCCCGATGGCGCGGTCACGGTCACGGCCACGCAAACCGTCGGGGGCCAAACGGGATCGGGCAGCCTGGTGACGAGCAAGAGTTCGGCGGGGGTTGCTCCGGTGGTGAGCATCACCTCGGCGCCTGCGATCACGGCAGCGAACGAGTCGTCCTATACCGTCTCGGGCACCTGCTCGGCCAATGGCACGGGGGTGGATGTTCAGGTCGGCACCGTCACTGCCTCGGCGCCCTGCAGTGGCGGCATCTGGTCCACCACGGGCCTCAATGTCAGTGGCCTGGCCAATGGCGCTGTTTCGGTCGTTGCCGCGCAGACGGTGGGCGGCCTGACCGGCTCGGGGAGCTTGGTGATCACCAAGGACTCGCAGGGACTTGCCCCGGCGGTCACCATCACCTCGGCGCCTGCGATCACGGCGGCCAACCAGTCGGCCTATACCGTCTCGGGCACCTGCTCGGAAAACGGCGTGGTGTTGACGGTGCATGTCGGTGACGTTGCAGCGGTGCCGCAGCCTGTGTGCAGCGGTGGCATCTGGTCGACCGCAGCGATGGATGTCAGCGGCTTGCCCGATGAAATGGTGCTGGTGACGGCCTCGCAGACGCTGAACGGCCAAACCGGATCGGGCAGCGTGGTGACGGCCAAGGACACGGCCGGCATTGCGCCGGTGGTGGCCATCAGCTCGGCACCGGCCATCACGGCAGCCAATGCATCGGCCTATACCGTCTCGGGCATCTGCACGGTGGACGGCAGCAATGTGGCGGTACTGGTCGGCTCGGTTGCGGCTTCGGCCCCATGCAGTGGCGGCATCTGGACCAGTGCAGCGTTGGATGTCAGTGGCTTGCCCGATGGGCCGGTCACGGTGACGGCCTCGCAAACGGCCGGTGGCCTGACGGGATCGGGCAGTTTGGTGACCGCCAAGGACACGGCAGGCGTTGCCCCTTCGGTGGCCATCACCTCGGCAGCGGCGATCACGGCGGCCAACCAGTCGGCCTATGTCGTATCGGGCACCTGCTCGGTCAACGGCACGGATGTCTCCGTTCTGGTGGGCCAGGTCGCGGCAACGGCGCCCTGCAACAACGGCGCCTGGACCAGCGCCGCCATGGATGTCAGTGGCTTGCCCGCTGGGGCGGTGACGGTCATGGCCTCGCAATCAGTCGGTAGCCAAACGGGCTCGGCCAGCCTGGTCGTCACCAAGGAGTCGGGGGGTAGTGCACCGGTGGTGAGCATCACCTCGGCGCCTGAGATCACGGCGGCCAACCAGTCGGCCTATACCGTCTCGGGCACCTGCTCGGTCAACGGGGCGGGCGTCGCAGTCCAGATTGGCACCATCTCCGCGTCGGCAGCCTGCAACAGCGGCAGTTGGACCACTGCAGCGCAGGATGTCAGTGCCTTGCCGGACGGCTTGGTGACCCTGACCGCCTCGCAAACCGTGGGCGGCGGAACGGGGGCGGCCAGCCTGGTCATCGGCAAAAACGCGGCCGGCGCGGCGCCGGTGGTGACCATTGGCTCGGCCCCCCCCATCACGCTGGCCAACCAGGCGTCCTATAGCGTCTTTGGCAGTTGCTCGGCCAACGGTACGAATGTGGCGGTCCAGGTCGGCAATGTCTCTGCCACTCCCCTGTGTGACGGCGGAAGCTGGTCTGCGTCGGGCCTGGATGTCAGCGCCTTGCTAGATGGCGTGGTCGTCGTGACGGCTGAGCAAATCGTAGGCGGCCTGTCTGGCTCCGACAGCGTGGAGACCACCAAGACCACGGCAGTGGTGGTTCCTGTGGTGGTCATCACCTCAGCCCCTGCAATTACCGCTTCGAATCAGGCCGCCTATACCGTCTCGGGCACTTGCTCGGCCAACGGCCAAGCTGTGAGCGTGCTTGTCGGCACGCTACCTGCAACGGCACCGTGCAGCGATGGCATCTGGGCCACCGCTCCCATCGATGTCAGCGGCCTGGACGATGGACAGATCACGGTGCAGGCCTCGCAAGATGCTGGTGGTCAAACGGGAGGGGTCAGCCTGGTGATCAGCAAGGACACGGCTGGCGCAGCACCTGCCGTGAGCGTGACCTCGGCACCCGCGATCACGGCAGCCAACCAATCGGCTTACACCGTCTCGGGCACCTGCTCGGCCCATGGTGAAGCGGTAGCGGTTGAAATCGGTACGGTGCCTGCATCGGCGCAGTGCAATGCGGGCATCTGGTCGAGCGCGGCCGTGGATGTCACTGCCTTGCCCAATGGCCCGGTCACGGTGAAGGCCTCGCAGACGCTGAACGGCCAAACCGGCTCGGGCAGCCTGGTGACCAACAAGGACGCGGCTGGGGTGACACCCGTGGTGAGCGTGACTTCGGCACCGGCGATCTCGGCGGCGAACCAAGCAGCCTATACCGTCTCGGGCACCTGCTCGGTGGACGGCAGCAACGTGGCAGTCCTGGTGGGCTCGGTATCGGCATCGGCACTGTGCAACGCGGGCATCTGGTCCTCGGCGGCCGTGGATGTCACGGCCTTGCCCGATGGGGCGGTCACGGTGATGGCCTCGCAAACTGCCAATGGACAATCGGGATCCGGCAGCTTGGTGACATCCAAGGACTCGGCAGGCGTCGCTCCTGTGGTGGCCATCACGTCCGCCCCTGCGATCACGGCATTGAATGTGTCGGCGTACTCCGTCTCGGGCAGCTGCTCGGCCTATGCGGAAGCGGTGACCGTCCAGGTTGGCTCGCTGTCCACTTCGGCGCAGTGCAACCTCGGCATCTGGGCCACGCCAGCCATCGATGTCAGTGCCCTGGCCGATGGCTCGGTCACCGTGACGGCCTCGCAGCTGGTTGGCGGCCTGACAGGGTCCGGCAGCCTGGTGATTGGCAAGGACACCGCAGGCACGGCCCCCGTGGTGAGCGTGACCGTGGCTCCCACGATCACGGCGGCCAACCAGGCCTCGTATGCCGTCTCCGGTACTTGCTCGGCCAATGGCAGCCCCGTGGCGGTTCAGGTGGGCTCGGTCGCTGCAACGGCCTCCTGCGCGGGCGGCAACTGGGCCGCTACCGGCCTGAATGTCACTGCGCTGGCTGATGGATCCGTCATCGTGACAGCGGCGCAGACCGTCGGCAACGTGATCGGATCGGGCAGCCTGCTGACCCTCAAGGACACGGCAGGCGTCGCCCCCGTGGTGACCGTGACCTCGGCACCCGGCATCACCGCAGCCAACCAGGCTTCGTATATCGTCTCGGGCAGTTGCTCGGCCAACGGTAGCACCGTGGCGGTTCAAGTCGGCGCGGTGGCTGCATCGGCGCCATGCGCTGGCAACAACTGGGCCATCCCCGGCGTGGATGTCAGTAGCTTGCCCGATGGCCTGGTGACCGTGACCGCTGCGCAGACGGTTGGCGCCCTGCAGGGATCGGGCAGCCTGGTGACCAACAAGACCACCGGCGCAGTCCAACCCGTGGTGACCATCACCTCGGCACCCGACATCACGGCAAGCAACCAAGCGGCCTATACCGCCGCGGGCACCTGCTCGGTCAACGGCACCAACGTGGATGTCGAGGTCGGCTCGGTGTCTGCATCGGTGCCCTGCACCAGCGGCAGCTGGACGACCGCCGCGTTGAATGTCAGCACTTTGCCCGATGGAACGGTGACCGTGACGGCGGCGCAAACGGTTGGCGGACAGTCCGGGTCGGACAGTGTGGACATCAACAAGGCCACGGGTGGAGCCATACCGGTGGTGACCATTACGTCGGCACCTGCCATCACGGCAGCCAATGCGTTGGCGTACTCCGTCTCGGGCACCTGCTCGGTGGGCGGCAGCAATGTGGATGTGGAGGTCGGCTCGGTGTCTGCCACTGCGCTGTGCAATGGCGGCATCTGGGCGACCGAGGGCATGGACGTCAGCGGTCTGGCGGATGGATCGGTTGAGGTGACGGCGACGCAAACGGTGGGCGGCCAGACGGGGCTGGGCAACTTTGTGACCAGCAAAGATGCCGCTGGGGTTGCGCCCGCCGTGGCCATCACCTCGGCTCCTGCGATCACGGCAGCCAACCAGTCGGCCTATACCGTCTCGGGCACCTGCTCGGCCAATGGCGCCAATGTGGATGTGCTGATCGGCGGCCTCGCTGCATCGGCGGTTTGCAACAACGGCATCTGGGCCAGCTCGGCGATCGATGTCAGTGGCTTGGCCAACGGGCCGGTCTCCTTGTCGGCGTCGCTGACGGTGGGTGGCCAGACGGGCAGCGGCGGTTTCACGACCAGCAAGGACGCTGCGGGCGTGGTACCTGTGGTGGCCATTAGCTCGGCACCTGCGATCACCGCATTGAACCAGGGGGCTTACACCGTCTCGGGCACCTGCTCGGCCGATGGCGCCACCGTGACCGTGCTGATCGGCTCCATTGCTGCATCGGCACCGTGCAATGCAGGCATCTGGGCTAGCGCGGGTGTGGATGTCAGTGGCCTGGCCGATGGTGCAGTCACCGTCATGGCGTCGCAGACTGCGGGGGGGCAAACGGGATCGGGTAGCCTGGTGACCACCAAGGATTCGGCAGGAGCTGCCCCTGTGGTCGCGATCACGTCGGCTCCATCGATCACTGCAGCCAACCAGACGGGCTATACCGTCTCGGGTACTTGCTCGGCAGAGGGTGCCAACGTCAGCGTGCTGGTGGGCGCCATCGCGGCATCGGCAGTGTGCAATGGTGGCATCTGGGCGAGCGCGCCCATCGATGTCAGTGGCTTGCCTGATGGACCGGTTTCCGTGACGGTGTCGCAGACGGCGGGTGGCCAGACCGGCACCGGCGGCTTTGTGACCAGCAAGGACGCGGCCGGCGCCGCACCTGCGGTGGCCATCACGTCGGCCCCGGCGATCACTGCAGCCAACCAGACGGGCTATACCGTCTCGGGTACTTGCACGGCCGACGGCAGCAATGTGGCGGTCCTGATTGGCTCGCTGTCTGTTTCCGCTACTTGCAACGGCGGCATCTGGGCGACGCCGGCTGTGGATGTCAGTGGCTTGCCTGATGGACCGATCACGGTGACCGCTTCGCAGACGGCGGGCGGTCAGACGGGCAGCGGCGGCTTTGTGACCAGCAAGGATTCGGCTGGCACCAAACCATCGGTGGCCATTACGTCGGCCCCGGCGATCACGGTAGCCAACCAGACGGCCTATACCGTCTCGGGCAGCTGCTCGGTCAATGGCAGCAATGTGGTGGTGCTGATCGGCTCGCTGTCGGTTACCGCATCCTGCAATGACGGCACCTGGACCACCGGACCTGTGGACGTCAGTGGCTTGCCCAATGGACCCATCACGGTGACGGTGTCGCAAACGGCAGGTGGCCAGACCGGAACCGGTGGTTTTGTGACCAGCAAGGACTCGGCAGGCAGCGTCCCTGTGGTGACCGTGACCTCGGCCCCGGCGATCACCTTGGCCAACCAAGGGGCCTATACCGTCTCGGGCAGTTGCTCGGCGGCTGGCACCAACGTGGCCATTCTGGTCGGATCCATACCGGCATCGGCACCGTGCAACGCTGGCGCCTGGTCCGCATCGGGCATTGATGTCAGCAGCTTGCCCGATGGTGCGGTCACGGTGACGGCTGCACAGACGGTGGGCAGCCTGACCGGCTCGGGCAGCCTGGTCACCAGCAAGCAGGGCACGACTGCCTCTGTGACGGTCACTGCGGCGCCACGTATCAGCAGCGCCAACCAGGCCAGCTATGGTGGCGTCTTCGGCAACTGCAGCGCAGCAGCTGGCGCGGTGACGGTGGCCATCGGTAGCATCAGCAACACGGTGGCCTGCACGGGCGGCAACTGGACCTTGGGCGCTGTCGATGTGCGCAGCCTGCCCGAGGGCACGGTGGTGGTGACGGCATCGCAGGCAGTCGCTGGCACGGTCATCTCCGGCACGCGCAATACCGTCAAGGACACGACGGCGCCTGCGGTCTCGATCACCACGGCAGCGAACATCGACAATGCGAACCAGGACGCCTACAGCCCTGCAGGTACCTGCAGCACCGGTGACGGTATCGTGACGGTGAGCGTAGGATCCATCCCGGCGACGGCGGCCTGTGCCAGCGGTAGCTGGACAGCGCCTGGCATGCGGGTAGGGGCCCTGCCCAATGGCCAGGTGACGGTGACGGCGTCGCAGACCGATGAGGCCGGCAATACCGGCAGCAGCACGCGCCAAGTCACCAAGAGCTCCGACTCGGGTGGCGAGCCGCCCGAGCCGCCTGCCGGCCGGATTGCGGCGCAGAGCGGCACCTGGATCGTCAGCGACGAGCTCAATGGGGAGCCAGGTCGCGGCATGGGCATCGATATCCAGGATGGCGTGCTGTTCATGCAACTCTTCGGCTACCGCGAATCGGGTGAACCCACCTTCTTCACGGCACTGGGTAGCTTGCGGGACAACGCCGTGACCGCGCCGCTGTACTACTACGAAGGCGGGCGCTTCTTTGGCGGTGAGCAGCGCGATGGCCATGAGGCGGGCAGCCCCGGCAATGTGGTGATCACTTTCACCAGCCGCACCACCGGCACGATCCAGTTCCCGGGCGAGCCAGCCAAGCCCATGCAGCGCTTTGACTACGAAGGCACGCCAGCGGGTGTCTTCTCTGACCCGGCCTTTGTCGACCGCTGGGCCATGGTCGAGCTCAACAGCAGCAACCAGCCGGTGCGCAGCTGGTGGGCCGATATCGGCACGAGCGAGCAGGTTTCCATGAGCGAGGACTGGGCGGCGACCGCGATGAGCTGGCCTTATCCGCCTGGCGTGGCGACGACGGTGCACGGCTTTGGCGGTACCTTGACGGACCATGTCGTGGCGGAATGCAGCTACGGAGGCAATGGGCTGGTGTTCCGCTGCTCGGGCAACCGGCGCGGTGCCACCGGCGGCCCGGTGATCGCGATGACGATGCAGCGGGAGGTGGACCAGATCAGCGGCACCCTGCAAGAGGGTGGTGGCGATGTGCGGCGCCTGGTGGGCTTCCGCGTGGGGCGTGCAGCCTACACCTGGCAGGACAACCAGAGTGTGCGCACCAGCTACTACGCGCCAGGCTATGCCCCTGAGTCGGGTACCTGGGTGGTCAGCAGCGAGCTGCGCGGCCTGCCTGGACGCGGTCTGTCGATCGAGCTGCAAAAGCCCATCAACAACGAAGACCATATGTTGTTCATGTCGGTCTACGACTATGAAAGCGACGGCAAAGCCACGTTCCACAGTGTGTTGGGCGCGCATGACGCATCCACCACGCCAGAGCCCCATACGCCCGATCTGTCCACGGTCCAGTACCAGGGTGGGCGCTACTTTGGTGGACCGGCTGCGATTGCCCGCTTCAAGGCCGATGCCGGTCCGACCAGTGCGATCCACTTCAGCGCGCCATCGGTGGGGACGCTGGCCTTCCCGGGTGAAGATCCGGTGCAGATCGAGCGCTTCTACTACGGTGTGAACAAGGGTTCGGCCCAGTCGCTGCGCGGATCCTGGGTGCTGCTGTCGCAAACGGATGCGATGCCCAGCCGCAGCTTCCGCTTCCAGACGCGCGACGCCAACTCGGTGATCGATACCGAATCGGGCTATGTCTGTGTTGCCCAAGTGCTGCGCCAGTTCAACTTCCACTGCACCGGCCCCTCGGGCTCCCCGGCCTTCCGCTTTGTGGCCGGCTTCTATGGCGCCAGTACCGGCATTGTGGGAGACGCCGAGGATGCACCGGCCATCACCGTGGTGCGGGTGACCGATCCAAACGGCGAGAGGGTGCAGGCAGGCGACTGAGGAGGGGGTACCGCTGGGCCGGCCGGTCCTGAACCGGCCGGACCTCACCCGGCGGGACCTCACCCGGCCGGACCCAGCGGCGGCCTCTGACCCCGCATCACCGGACGCGGGGATGCTGCCTGATCGGCATGACATCTATGCCGGCAGCTAAGAACCTGTTCAAAGTCTCTACGCAGCCGCGTTGGAGTGCAATCGGGATGAGTTCGAAGGGATGGAACGCAGCTTGCACCGGGGTGCAAGCAAGGGCCAGCGCGCAGAAATCGCCCGATTTCACTCCAACCCTTCGGGACAGTGGCTTTGCGAGCGGTCTGCGTCGTTGCAAATCCTCGCAATAGCTGGGCTATTGCTGCGGTATTGCGCCTCGCATCCCATCTCGCAAAGACACTGTCGCGGCGCGAGGAGACTTTGAACAGGTTCTCAGGCCCACTGTAAGCCGAGGCCTTGATTTGGAGGTGGACGGCGCTGTCAGTGCTGTCAGACAGCGCTGAATCGCGCACAGCCTGTGGCCTGCCTGGGTGAGTGCCAGCGACCCTACCCGCCCTCCGTGGCGGGTTTTTTTGTGTGAACGGCCGCCGCTGGATCGCCTTACAGAAAACTGCACTTAACCGCGATTTCTCCTCTGAAACCTGCGGCCAAGGACGGGGAAATACGGCCAGAAATCGCGGGTTTGGCCGGGACCTATGCCGCCGCCGATAGGGCAGCCGCCGACCGGCGTTGCTGTAACAGACCATAGGCCAGAACTAGCTGTGCTTATAAGTGAGTTCAATAAATTAATTTACCGTTTACCAAAGATTCGCAGTACCTTCGCCCTTGTGAGTAGTTGTGTCTGTATGAGTAATCAGCGGCACCGGTCCTCGGCCGTCGTTTGGTAGGGTCTGCGTCGACCACACCACATCTGGCGTTCTGGCAAGGTGCAGAAGGAGACGCTATGAACCCGCTTGGTGCACAGAGATCCCTACGCCGTCTGCTGTACGGAGGGCTCGCAAGCATGGCCCTGGTCTGCAGCTCCGCCGCCCTTGCGGCATCCTCAGGCGCCGGGCGGGCCTATGGCCTGCAGGTCACGGCCGATGTGCTCGGGGCCGGGCTGGGAATCCCATTTGCGGATACCGGGTCAAAGACTGCACCACCGGATTTCAACACGCCCATGTCGGTTGCCAGTGTCGGGGTGACGGCCGGGGTCAATCTTCTGAGCGTGGGGACGGGCGTCATCAACGCCTCCACCCAAAGCAATCTGGCGCAAAACAGTGTGGTGTCGGACACCTCCGTGGACGGCTTGAACCTGTCGCTGGCGATGCTGTCCCTGGGTGCCAATACCATCAGCTCGCAAGCGCGCATGGCCTGTGTCAACGGTGTGCCTGTGGGCTCGGGTGATGCCCAGATTCTGGGCGGAACGGGTGCGCTCAGCGGCGTCAGTGCTGCGGTCAACGGCCTGGTCAACCTGACCGTTGGTGTGCCGGGCTTGGGCACCGAAGTCGGCGTCAAGCTCTACACCAATGAACAAAGCCAAAGCGGCACTACCATGAGCGTGACGGCGCTGCGCATCGAGTTGGTGGCCAAGGCACTGACCCTTCCCTTGCTCAGTGCGTCCGTCGTCGTGGGCAACTCCACCGCGTCGATGCCCGACTGCAAGCCCACCGTCACGCTCAATCCGCTGCCAGCGATCACTGCCAGTAACCAGTCGTCCCTGCCCATCAGCGGCAGCTGCAGCGCCGGCAGCGGCAATGTGGCCATCAGCTCCAACCCTGCAGGGGTGAGCCAGTCGCTGCCTTGTTCCGCAGGCGGCAGCTATGCCGGTGCAGTCAACGCACAAGGCTTGCCCGATGGCACGGTGACCATCACCGCCACGCAGACGGCCTCCGGGCAAAGCAGCTCGGCGAGCCAGTCGACCAGCAAGGACACGGGCTCGGTGCCGCAGCTGCCGGTGGTGGCTGTCGTTGCGGCGCCCCAGATCACGGCAGCGAACCAGGCCTCCTACACGGTGTCGGGCACCTGCTCGGCCAACGGTGAAGCGGTGGCTGTCATGGTGGGCTCCGTGTCCGCATCGGCGCTGTGCGGCGGTGGTGTCTGGTCGGCCTCGGGCATCAACGTGAGCGGCCTGCCCGATGGCGCGGTGACCGTGACGGCTTCGCAAACCGTGGCTGGCCAGACCGGATCGGGCAGCCTGGTGACCGGCAAGGATGCGACCGCCCCTGCGGTGGCGATTACTTCGGCGCCGGTGATCAATGCGGCCAACCACTCGTCATACGGCGTGGCGGGCAGCTGCTCTGAAAACGGGGCGGCGGTCACGGTGCGCGTGGGGACGGTGGCCGCTGTGCCGCAGCCGGTCTGCAGCAGCGGAATCTGGTCCACCTCGGGCATGGATGTCAGCGGCCTGCCGGCCGGCGCAGTCACGGTGACGGCGATGCAGACCGATGCCGCGGGCAACACCGGCAATGCCAGCCGCACCACCAGCAAGGACAGCAGCGCAGCCGCCGTCACGGTGGTGGTGGCGCCGCGTATCAATAGCAGCAACCAGGCCAGCTATGGCGGCGTCTCTGGCGCCTGCAGCGCCGCTGGTGGCGCGGTGACGGTGGCCATTGGCAGCATCAGCAACACGGCGGCCTGCACCGGCGGCAACTGGACCTTGAGCGCTGTCGATGTGCGCAGCCTGCCCGAGGGAACGGTGGTGGTGAAGGCCTCGCAGACGGTGGCCGGCACGGTCATCTCCGGCACGCTCAACACCGTCAAGGACACGACGGCGCCTGCAGTCTCGATCAGCACCGCGCCGACCATCGATACCTCGAACCAGAATGCCTACAGCCCAGCGGGCACCTGCACCAGCGGCGACGGCGCGGTCACGGTGAGCGTGGGATCCATCAAGGTGACAGTGGCCTGCGTCAACGGCAGCTGGACGGCGCCTGGCATGCAGGTGGGTGCCTTGCCCAAGGGGCCGGTCACGGTGACGGCGTCGCAGACCGATGAGGCTGGCAATACCGGCAGCAGCAGCCGCGAGGTGACCAAGACCTCGGACCCCAATGGCGAGCTGCCTGCCGGTCTGATTGCGGCCCAGAGCGGCACCTGGATCATCAAGGACGAACTCAATGGGGAGCCGGGTCGCGGCATGGGCATCGACATCCAGGACGGCGTGCTGTTCATGCAGGTCTACAACTACCGTGCCACGGGTGCGCCCACCTTCCACACGGCGCTGGGCAGCTTGCACGACAACACGGTGACCGCGCCGCTCTACTACTACGAAGGCGGGCGCTTCTTTGGCAGCGAGCAGCGCGACGGCCATGAGGCGGGCAGCCCTGGCAATGTGGTGATCACTTTCACCAGCCGCAGCACCGGCACGATCCAGTTCCCAGGTGAGCCCACCAAGGTGATGCAGCGCTTTGACTACGAGGGCACACCAGCTGGCGTCTTCTCCGACCCGGCCTTTGTCGACCGCTGGGCCATGGTCGAGCTCAACAGCAGCAACCAGCCGGTGCGCAGCTGGTGGGCCGATATCGGCACGGGCGAGCAGGTGCCCATGAGCGGCGAATGGGCGGCAGCAGCCATGGCCTGGCCCTATCCCGCCAACGCGGCGACGACCATGCATGGTTTTGGCGGCACCTTGTCCGGCCGTGTGGTGGCGCAGTGCAGCTACAGCGGCGCTGGCCTGGTGTTCAACTGCGCGGGCAACCGCACAGGCGGCGCAGGCAGTGGTGCCGTGGTGTCGCTGACGCTGCAGCGTGGCGTGGACCAGATCAGCGGCTCGCTGCAAGAGGGCGGTGGTGATGCCCGGCGCCTGGTCGGTTTCCGCGTCGCTCGCGCGGCCTATACCGCCCAGAACAACCAGAATGTGCGCACCAGCTACTACGCACCGGGCTATGCTCCTGAATCGGGCACCTGGGTGGTCAGCAGCGAGCTGCGCGGCCTGCCTGGCCGAGGTCTGTCGATCGAGCTGCAAAAGCCTGTGACCAGCGAGGACCATATGCTGTTCATGTCGGTCTATGACTATGAGAGCGATGGCCAGGGCAGCTTCCACAGCCTGCTGGGCGCGCATGATGCTTCCACCACGCCAGCGCCCAATACGCCCGATCTGCCCACGGTGCAGTACCAAGGGGGGCGCTACTTTGGTGGCCCGGCTGCGATTGCCAGCTTCAAGGCCGATGCAGGTCTGACCCGGTCGATCCACTTCACGGCGCCATCGGTGGGAACGCTGGCCTTCCCCGGCGAGCAGCCGGTGCAGATCGAGCGCTTCTACTATGGCGTCAACAAGGCCTCGGCCCAGTCGCTGCGTGGATCCTGGGTGCTGCTGTCGCAAACGGATGCGATGCCCAGCCGCAACTTCCGCTTCCAGACGCGCGACGCCAACTCGGTGATCGATGCGGACTCGGGCTATGTCTGTGTTGCCCAAGTGCTGCGCCAGTTCAACTTCCACTGCACCGGCCCCTCGGGCTCCCCGGCCTTCCGCTTTGTGGCCGGCTTCTATGGCGCCAGCACCGGCATTGTGGGCGATGCCGAGGATGCGCCAGCCATCACCGTGGTGCGGGTGACCGATCCAAACGGCGAGATGGTGCAGGCGGGCGACTGAGGAGGGGAACCGCTGGTCTGGCCGGACCTCAACCGGCTGGACCTCACCCGGCCGGACCTGACCCGGCCGGACCTGACCCGGCCGGACCTGACCCGGTGGTAACTCAGCGGCGGCCGCTGACCCCGCAGGGCCAGGCCCGGGCCGGACCTGTTAAAATGCCCCGGCGCCATGCACTACAGAGCAACGGTTTCGCAGAAAAAGCCTGCAAACCGTTGTTTTTTATTGCCTGCGCCACAGACGCGGGCCGGGCATCGCTCATGCATGCTGGCAGCGACGAAGACCGTTTCGCATCCCGGGCTTGTGCCCGCTGGGGTGCGGGGCGTGAGCCAGCAGGCCTCCTGCTGGCTTTTTCTTCGTCTGTGGTCGACAAACCGGGCACAATGTCCGATATTGTGGATATTGCGCCGCTCGGGTGGGTGGCGCATGGAGAGTCGCCAACCTGGCCCCGCATTGGTGGCTGTGCTGGCGCCTTGTGCAGAGCGATGCGGCGTGCCGTGTCATCAGGCGTGGGGTTGGCGAGCGCAAGCGGGCGGCCCCCATTTAGGAAGGTACAGAACATGCCCAGTTACAACCCACCCTTTGAGATCCATGTCCACGGACAAGTGCTGCTGCGTGCCGATGTCGGCTTTGACCAGCTGCAAGAGGCCTTGAAACCGCTGTGGGCCTATGCGGGCGCCAAGTCGCTGGTCGATGGATCCGAAAGTGCCTACGACGAAGAGCCGGGTATCTTGTTCGAGCCCAAGGACCATGTGCTGCAGATGTGCTGGACGGTGCGCGGCGATGATGATTTTCGCCAGTCGCTGGACGACATGTGCATGAACCTCAACGAGCTGGCCGACCAGGGCGCCGCGATCGAGGTCACCTTCTACGACGCCGAGTTCGACGACGAAGAGCAGGACCGCAGCGCCGAGTCGCGCGACGACTTCATGATGCTGTTTGTGGGCCCGACGCCGGCGGCCATCATGCAGGTGCAGCGCGACATGCTGGTGCAGGATGTGGTGAGCACGATGGAGCGCCACTTCGATGCCGGCGAGCTCGTTGGTGTGGTTGGCGAGATCGACAAGCTGTTCAGCCAGCGTTTTGATGCGCTGGTCGATTCGCTCGAGATCGGCAAGCCGCCACGCGGCACCGGTGGCCCAGGAGGCCCCGGCGGCCATGGGGGTGGCGGACGCCGCCCGCGCCACCTCCACTGAAAATAGCGCTGCGTCCACTGGGCGCGGCATATCTTTGGAATCCCAAGGCAGCCGCTGTGCTGCCTTTGCTGTTTGCTTGAACCATGTCCAGCCCTGTCTTGCTTCCCTATCTGCAGTCCTACCCCGCCAGCTTGCAGCAGCAGGCGGGCAATCTGCTGCAATCGGGCAAGCTGAGCCAGTGGCTGCTGCAGCGCCACCCGCAGCCGCACCAGATGCGCTCGGACAAGGCCTTGCATGCCTATGTGATGGGCCTTAAGGGCGAGCACATGCGCAACAGCGCGGGCCTGGCCAAGGTGGTGTATGACAGCAAGCTGCAGCTGGTCTACCAGGCGCTGGGCATCCATGTGCGCAGCGGCAAAAACCATGGCGGCAAGACCCAGTCGCGCCACGAGATCCGCATTGGCAGCCTCTTCAAGCATGCGCCCGAGGCCTTTTTGCGCATGATTGCCGTGCATGAGCTCGCGCATCTGCGCGAGTCCGACCACAACAAGGCCTTCTACCAGCTGTGCGAGTACATGGAGCCGTCCTACCACCAGCTGGAGCTGGAGGTGCGCCTCTACCTGACCTGGCTCGACCAGGGCGGCCACCGGCTGTGGCAGCTGGGGGCGGATGCGGCGGACAGCGCCGGCTGATCAGTCCGCAGCCTGGCAAAGCTGCGGCGGCAATCCCAGCCACTGCGCAGCGGCGTATTGCAGCGCCGCCAGCTCGCCGGTCGTCGTCAGGCGGCAGGCCTCGTCAGCGCTGGGCGCCTGCGCGGGCTTGCGCAGCATGCCGGTGGCATGCAGCAGGCTGTAGGTGCGGCGGGCCACGGGTGTGGCCGTGTCGATCAGCGCCACCTCGTCGCCCACCAGCGCGCGCAAGGTATCGGCGGCAAAAATGTAGTGCGTGCAGCCCAGCACCAGGGTGTCGATCTGGCCGGGCTGCGCGCCAAAGTCGCCCATCGCGGCCAGGTAGGTCTGGCACAGGCTCTGGATATGCGCGGCATCGGCGGCTGCATCGCGCCCGGGCCGGGTGCTGTCTTCAATCGCGCGCGCCAGTCCGTTGCAGGCCTGCACCACAAAGCGGGTTTGCGTGGCATGCGCTGCCTGCAAGGTGGCAAAGCGGCTGCTGTTGACGGTGCCCTGGGTGGCGATCACGCCCACCACATGGGTCTGGCTGTGCTGGGCGGCGGGCTTGAGCGCGGGCTCCACACCGATGATGGGCAGGCCCGGGTGCTGCTCGCGCAGGCCTTCAATCGCCGCTGCGGTGGCCGTGTTGCAGGCAATCACCAGCGCCTTGATGTCGTGGCGCTCGCGCATCTGCTGGGTGATGTGGGCGCAGCGCTGCTGCACAAAGGCATCGCCACGCTCGCCGTAGGGGGCGTTGCCGCTGTCGGCCACATAGACGAACTGCTCATCGGGCAGCACATCGCGCAGCGCGCGCAGCACACTCAGGCCGCCGATACCGCTGTCAAAAACACCAATGGGGGAGAGAGGGTGGGGCATGGAAGCGTGCAGGGTCAAAGCTGAGAAAAAGGCGCGGGCGCCGTGATTGTAGGCAGGCTGCAGCTTTTATGCATCGACCGCAGCGAGCAGCATCAGGCAGGTGCAGACAATGCTGATAAGCCAGACCCCGAGCACGACGCCCAGCACATGGGGCCAGCGCGACAAGCCAGGCCAGCAGCGCCGCAGCAGGCAGTGCAGCGGCGTGATCAGCAAGGCCTGCAAAAAGCTCGCCGAGATAAGAATGGGCCAGAGGCTGTCGCCATGGATGGCCTGGAGCAGCGCGCCATCGCCCGCCCAGACAAAGAGCTGCTCGGCCGGCGCATAGCTGGCAAAGCCGGGCAGGCCCAGCAGTACAAAGGACAGCACGAGGCCGCCCAGGCTCCAGAGCAGAGGGGTGCGCTGGGCCTGGGTCCATCGCCAAAGTCGCTGCAGAACTTGCATGGCGCCATTGTGCCCTTGAACGGCGGGCGCAGCCCGCGCGGCGCCGTCGCCCCAGCGTCGCCTGGCCGCAGCGATGCCCCAGGTTTTTGGCACAGATTTCCCCTTATGCTCAGCACAGCCTTGGGCGGCAGTGTATAAATTTGCCCTGTCAATCTGGGCTTTGCCCGGCATTGTTGCCAGCAGCGACCGCTGCTGCCCAACCAACAACTAGGAAAACGCAGCCATGGGCGCGCAATGGAAAGCAAAGGGCAAGGCGCTGGTCGCTGATGCCAAGGGAAAACTCTTTGGCAAACTGGTCAAGGAAATCACGGTGGCGGCGCGTTTGGGCGGGGGAGACCCGGCCAGCAATTCGCGCCTGCGCATGGCTGTGGAAGCGGCCCGCAAGGCATCGATGCCCAAGGACACCTTGGAGCGCGCGATCAAGAAGGGCTCGGGCGCTGGCGCCGATGCCGTCAACTACTCGACCGTGCTGTTCGAAGGCTATGCGCCGCACCGCGTGCCGGTGATGGTCGAGTGCCTGACCGACAACCCCAACCGCACGGCACCCAATATGCGCGTGTGCTTCCGCAAGGGCCAGCTGACGGCCGTGGCCTGGGATTTTGACCATGTGGGCATGGTCGAAGGCGAGCCAGAAAACGGCGCCGATGTGGAGCTGGCCGCGATCGAAGCGGGCGCGCAGGATTTCGAGCCGGCGGAAGAAGAGGGCGTGACCCTGTTCATCACCGAGCCGACGGACCTGGACACCGTCAGCAAGGCCTTGCCAGAGCAGGGCATCAAGGTGCTGTCGGCCAAGCTGGGCTACAAGGCCAAGACCCCCATCAGCATGGCCAGCCTGCCTGCCGAAGCGCAGGAAGAGGTGCAAGCCTTCCTGGCCGGTCTGGAAAACGACGACGATGTGCAGAACATCTATGTGGGCCTGGTGGACTGATCCCAGTCCCTGCCCACCCGCTTGAGAACGGCCGCGCAGGCCGTTTTTTCATGGGCGCTTGTGTGGCCGTCGTAGGCAGTTTGCGCTTCTTTATCATCTGCCCATTGACAGGGCGGGCCAGATATGCAGAAATTCGCATGCGCTGGTCGTCGGCGCAGTTTAGATAAGAGCCCATACCATGAAAAAACTCATCGTCCTTGCCAGCATCGCGCTGGCATCCCAGTTTGCGCTGGCAGCCGACAAGACCCCCACGGCCCAGCAGCAGCTGATGGGTACCTGCAACACCGAGGCCAAGACCAAGGAGCTCAAGGGCGATCAGCGCAAGGCTTTCATGTCCAGCTGCCTGTCCGACGGCCGCAAGCGCCAGCAAGAACGCATGAAGACCTGCAACGTCGATGCGACCGGCAAGAAGGGCGACGAGCGCAAGGCCTTCATGAGCGAGTGCCTGAAGAAGTAAAGACTTCTCTCGATCCGGCGCTAAGGCGCTGGGTCTGCCGAACCGACAAGAAAAAACGCCAAGCATGTACACATGCTTGGCGTTTTGCGTGGTGGGCCCGAAGGCCGCACAGATCGCTACAGAAACCGTTTAGAAGCGGTGGCGGATGCCGACGCCAAAACTGGTGCCATTGCCGAAGTCCTTGACCTTGTCGTACATCACGATGGCGTAGCCGTCGGTGCGCTTGGAGAAGTCGTAGTTGTAGCCGACGGAGACGGTGTCACGCTTGGCATTGCTGTCTTGCAGCTTGCTGTGGGCCCAGCCGGCAAGGATGCGGCTGGTGGCGCCCAGCGGCACGGTCGCGCCCAGGCTGGCAGTCTTGATCTTGAAGTCGGTGTCCTTGCCGGTCGTCTGGCCGTAGGTCGCATAGGCCTTCACAAAACCGGCGTCATAGCTGCTGCCCAGCATCCAGTTGCGGTGGTTCTCGGCCAGCACGGCGGGGACGGGGTTGCTCATGTCCACGTCTTCATAGAAGCCGGTGATGGCAAAAGGACCGTTGGCGTAGGTGGCGTTCAGGCCGATGTTGTTCTTGCCGCCTTGGCCGGCCTGCTCACCAAACTGGTAGTGCAGGTTGCCGCTGAAGCCGCCGACCTTGGGCGTGCTGTAGATCACCTGGTTGCTCCAGCCGGTGTCGGAGGGGTTGCTGCTCTGCCAGCCGCTCTTGTTGAACAGCGACACGTTTTGGTGCAGCACCAGCGGCGAGAAGGTGAAGGAATCACCAAAGGGGTTCATCGAGATCGATGGCACGAAGTTGGGCGCCACGGTGCGGCCCAGGGTCACGGCACCAAAATCGCCGGACAGCGAGACCAGCGCATCGCGCGACCAGAAGACGTCGCCGGTGAAGCGGCCGGGCGTGCCAGTATCGGCACGCATGAAGCTGGTCAGCAGGAAGCTGGCCTTGAGGCCGCCGCCCAGGTCTTCGGTGCCCTTGAAGCCGAACCAGGAGGTGGTCATGCCACCGCTGCCCAGCGTGGAGGTGCGGCCATCATCGCCTGGAGCCTTCATCGAGCCGATATACATATCGACCAGACCGGTGGCGGTCACCGACGATTGGGCCTGCGCTGCGGAGGCGCAGACGGCCATCACGGCCAGGGCGAGCAGTTTTTTGTTGTTCATGGCATTCCTTTGTTACAAGCGTGTGAATTTGTGATAGCGGTGAATTGTGAAGTCAGTGCCGACCGCTCTGAGCAATATGTGTGCCAAAAGCTAAAAAAACCGCTGGTAAAGACCCGAGGTGTGGCGTGGACGCCGCATATTGGGGGTATATGGTTTTTGCAAGGAGTTAAGGCAGGTTCTTGGCCGCTGATGCCTGATGAGGCCGCTGGTTTGGGGCTGAAGCGGCCGCTGCTGGGGCTGCCGATCGCTGGTAAGGATTGATGTAGCTCAATGTGCGCAGGCGGCAATCGGGGCAAAGTGCGGCCCATGCCTGACTTACTCTGCCTGGATGAATTTGCCCCGAACAGCGCCGGCGCCGGTGCCTTGCTGCGCCAGCGCCACCAGCCCTTGCTGGATGTGCTGTACCTGGAGCGGGGCTCGGTCGCCTTTGGGGTGCAGGAAGAGGGGCGCATGCGCCACCTGCTCGGGGTGATGGAGGGGCCCTGCTGGCTCGATGCCGCGCCGGCACTGGCCGACCAGCCCTGTGCGGTGGACATGGTGGCGCGCACCTCCGTGCAATGGCGCGCGGTGCCGGTGGCGCAGCTGCGCGGCTACCTGCTGCAATGGCCCGCGGAGGCCCAGGGCCTGGTGGCCAGCATGGCCCAGGGCTACTGCCAGCAGGCGGCGCTCGCGGTCAGCCGTGTGGCGCAGGACGCTGTGGCGCGCTGCGCCGAGTGGCTGCTGCAGCATGCCGAGCCCGGCGACCAGGGCCTGCGGGTGCAACTGGCGCAATCCAAGCGCCAGATTGCCGCCCACCTGGGCATTGCGCCCGAGACGCTCTCGCGCGTGCTGCGCCAATTGCGCGACCAGGGCCTGCTCGACGGCCTGGGCAAGAACCTCTGGCTGCCGCAGCCCGAATCGCTGCGCCAGCTGGCCAAGTCCTAGACAGCCCGATTGGCGCCCCCGCACTGGATCGGCCGGGCCAAACGGTGACCCGGGTTTTCTCGGTCCGGTTTTGTCCTGATACCGGCGCCGGTACATAAGCGCCAAGATGTGGCACCTGAAAGGAGGTGCCCTGTGCCAAAGACGATGACTTGCCCTTGCCGGATCGGCTGGTGCCTCCGGGCCCTGCGGGCCAGGTAGCCCGGCATGGATGACAGGCCGGTGCATTGGCAGCCCGATCCCGCCCCTCCGGTAGACGACCTGCGTGATACGGCCGGGCCCTGGCTGTGGCGGCTGTGGGTGGTGGTGCCCTTGATGGTGCTGATGGGCACGGCGCTGGTGCAGTGGCTGGCAATCCATGCCAGCCAGCAGACGGTGATCACCCAGCTGTCGGCCCAGCAGGCCGACGAGACCGAGATGCTCGCCAGGCTGATGGGCAGCAAGCTCGAGCAAAGCCAGAAGGTGCTCGGCGCCCTGGCCGAGGCGGCGGCGCCCTGGGTGCAGGGCCCCGCGTCCCAGCAGCCCCCGCTCCTGGAGCAGGGCCTGGCGGCCACGCGCTATTTCGACAGCCTGGTGTATGCGCGCGGCGCCGAGGTTTTCCGGCGCCATGTGCGCGATGCCAGCGAGGGCGATGAGGCCGTGGAGCCAGCGGAGCGGGATCTGCTGCGCCGGGTGATGGTCGACGGCAAACCGCTGGTGTCCGAGCCCTTCAAAAGTGCGTCCGGCGGGCCCAGCATTGCGCTGGGCATTCCGCTGCGCGACAAGCAGGGCACGGTGCAGGGCGCGATGGCCGGGGTGTTGCGCCTGCAGTCGCAAAGCCTGCTGCCGGTATCGCTGGCCGCCACCCCGCCCGACAGTGGGCAGCTGGTGCTGATGACGGCCGCAGGCGTGCTGATCTCCCACCCCGACCCGGCCCGCATTCTGGGCCCGACCGACGATGACCCCTTGCTGGCCCCGGTGCTGCAGCGCTGGCAGGAGCGCGCAGCCCGTGGCGGCGCGCAGACTGCGCAGTCCTGGTGGCTGGCGCCCAATCTTGTCAGCGTCGCGCAGATGCCGGCAGCCCGCTGGTTGGTGGTGCGTGTGATGCCCCATGACCAGAGCCTGCAAAGCTGGGGACGCCAGTGGCGCAGCTGGTGGTGGCTGCTGCTGATGCCGCTGGCCCTGGCGGCACTGACCTGGCTGTGGCTGTGGGGGCACAGCCGGCGCTTCAAGCAGTTGGTGGCGCAGACACCGCTGCCCGTTGCGCCCGCCCCGGTGCTGGCGCTGGCCTCGGGCCCGGTGCAGGCGGCCGACCCAGCCAGCGGCCCGCCGCCCGATGAGATTGACCGCATGGGCATGCACTTGCAGGAGCTGGGGCAGCAACGCGAATCGCTGGCCGAGCAGTTGCGTGAGCAGCAGCAACTGGCCGAGAGTGTGCTCGCGCATGCGCGCTTTTCCTTTTTGCTGCTGCAGCGCGATCAGATTCAACAGGTCTCCCAGGCGCTGGCCCATTTGCTGGGCTACAGCCGCCAGGACTTGCAAGGCCAGCCGGTGCACATGCTGGCCATGGCCGACCAGGATTTTGACCAGGCCTGGGCGCAACTGGCCCCGGACCTGGAGCGCCTGGGCAGCGCCGAGACCAGCGTGGTGCTGCGCCACCAGTCGGGTGCGCCGGTCATGGTCAGCCTGCACCTGGTGAACATTGCGCAGGCGGGGCCCGATCTGCGCTGGTGCTTTGTGCGCGCCGGCCAGGCCCGCGTGGCCGCGCAGTCGCCCAGCCGCATGGACAAGCTCACCCTGCTGCCCAACTACGAGGCCTTGCTGCTGCACCTGACCGCCTTGCTGCAGGCCCGGCGCGAGGGGCTGGACCAGTCCTCGCCCAGTGCGCCGGTGCTGTTCTATGTGAATGTCGACAATATGTCGGCCATCAATGCGCTGGCCGGCCATGCGCAGGGCGATCTGGTGCTGCAGCATGTGGCGCGCCAGCTGCAGCTGCTGCAGCCCTTCCAGGGCTATGCGGCGCGGGTGGCGGGCGACAAGTTTGCGCTGGTGCTGCGCCAGTGCAGCCCGGAAAAGGCCCATGAGCTGGCCGCCCAGCTCTGCGACACCTTGCAGAACTGGCAGCCCCAGTTGCGCAGCAAGCATTTTGTGGTCACCGTCAGCATCGGTCTGCTGCAGATGGATGCCTCGTTTTCCGATGCGCTGCAGGCAGTGCGCGCCGCCGACATGGCCAGCTACAGCGCCAAGCGCCAGGGAGGCAACCGCGCCTGCTGGCGTGAGGCCAAGGTGGCCTGAAGGGAGGGGGCGCAGGGCGGGGAGACTTTGAACAGGTTCTGAAGGCAAGGGGCTGAGGGACATCCGCCACAGCTTGGGGTAACAACCGGGATAGGCTGCAGCCCCCGGCTGATAAGCTTGAATGTCCACATTTCGAGAACGTATTTACGATCTCCTCACGCCGCGACAGTGTCTTTGCGGGATGGGATGCGAGGCGCAACACCGCAGCAATAGCCCGGCTATTGCGAGGATTTGCAACGACGCAGACCGCCCCTGCCCGGGCGGCCGCAAAGCCACTGTCCCTACGGGTTGGAGTGAAATCGGGCGATTTCTGCGCGCTGGCCCTTGCTTGCACCCCGGTGCAAGCGGCGGACCAGCCCTTCGAACTCATCCCGATTGCACTCCAACGCGGCTGTGTAGAGATCGTAAACACGTTCTAAACACCCGCATGCGCGACCAAGCCCTGTTTGACAAGATTGACCTGCACCTGATCCGGGTGCTGCACACGGTGCTGACCGAGCGCAGCGTCTCGCGGGCCGCCTTGCGCCTAGGTATGTACCAGCCGGCGGTGTCGGCCGCGCTCAAGCGCCTGCGCGACCTGGTGGGCGACCCTTTGCTGGTGCGCTCGGGCGCGGCGATGATGCCCACCGACAAGGGCCAGCGCATGGTCGAGCCCGCAGCGGCCATCCTGCGCGCTGCCGAAGGCCTGTTCAGCGATGCCCGCGATTTTGACCCGCAGACGGCGACCCGCACCTTCCGCATAGCAGCGAGTGATTACTTCGATCCGCTGTTTTTGCCCGCGCTGGTCGCGCGCATCAAGTCCGAGGCGCCGCTGTGCGTGGTGGAGATCTACCCGCTGTCGTCCGAGACCCATTACCACGCCCAGCTCGCCCAGGGCGATATCGATGTGGTGGTGGGCAACTGGCTGCAGCCCACCGGTGACCTGCACATGACCAGCCTGATGAGCGACGACGTGGTGAGCCTGGTCAGCCGCCGCCACCCGGCGGTGCGGCGGGGCTGGGATGTCGAGGCCTGGCTGCAGGCCGAGCATATTGCGCCCACTGCCACGCACCCGGGCGCGCGCGGCATCATCGATGCCCGGCTCGATGCGTTGGGGGTGGAGCGGCGCATCATGGCGCGCTGCGCCCACTTCAGTGCGATTCCGGCCATGGTGGCATCGAGCTTGCTTGTGCTGACCACGGGGCGCCAGTTCTGTGAGCGCTTTGTCGACACGCATGCGCTGGCTATCCTGGACTGCCCGCTGGCGCTGCCGCCGCTCGATTACTACCTGCTGTGGCACGCCCGAACCCATGCCTCTGATGCGGCCATCTGGCTGCGCAGCTGCCTGAAAAAAACCGCGCTCTCGCTGCGAAGCCCGGCGGGCTATTCGCCGTGAGTGAGCGCATCTTCGCGTTTTATCCCGCGCTCGGGTAACAATTTGAGGGACAATTGCCGCCCATGAAAGAACAGACCCCGACACCGACAACCGATGGCGCGGCCGTGCCCCGGTTACAGCTGATCGGCATCACCAAGCGCTACCCAGCGGTTGTAGCCAATAACAAAGTATCGTTAAAAGTGCGCGCCGGGGAAATCCACGCCGTGCTGGGCGAGAACGGCGCGGGCAAGTCCACGCTGATGAAGATCATCTACGGCTCGGTCAAACCCGATGAGGGCCAGATCCTGGTCGATGGCCAGCCAGTGCAGATCCGCAACCCCCAGGAGGCACGCCAGCTGGGCATCAGCATGGTGTTCCAGCATTTCAGCCTGTTTGACACGCTGACGGTGGCTGAGAACGTCTGGCTGGGCCAGAACAAAAGCATGTCGCTGGCAGAAGTGACCGCTCGCATCACCGAGGTGGCCAGCGAGTATGGCCTGGATATTGATCCCCAGCGGCCGGTGCACAGCCTGTCGGTGGGCGAGATGCAGCGGGTGGAGATCATCCGCGGCTTGCTCACCCGCCCCCGCGTGCTGATCCTCGATGAGCCGACCTCGGTGCTCACGCCCCAGGCGGTGGAAAAGCTGTTTGTCGTGCTGCGCAAGCTGGCCGCCGAGGGCTGCAGCATTCTCTATATCAGCCATAAGCTCCATGAAATCCGCGCGCTGTGCACCGCCTGCACGGTGCTGCGTGGTGGCGAGGTGACCGGTGAGTGCGACCCGCGTGAGCAAAGCAATGCCTCGCTGTCGCGCATGATGATTGGCGCAGAGCCGCCGATGCTCAAGCTACGCCCTAGCCAGGCAGGGGCCACGGTGCTCAGCGTGCAGCAGCTGCGCCTGGCCAAGCAGGACCCGTTTGGTGTGGACCTGGATGGCATTTCGCTGCAGGTGCGGGCCGGCGAGGTGGTGGGGATTGCCGGTGTTTCGGGCAATGGCCAAAAGGAGCTGCTGTATGCGCTCTCGGGCGAAGACATGCGCGCCGAGCCGCAGGCCGTGCTGATGGATGCCACGCCGATGGGGCGCATGGGCCCGGGCCAGCGCCGCGCGTTGGGCCTGCATTTTGTGCCCGAAGAACGCCTGGGCCGGGGCGCCGTGCCCAGCATGAGCCTGGCGCACAACCTGGTGCTGACGCGCAACGAGATGCTGGGCGCCGGTGGCTGGCTGCGCATGGGCCAGCTCGACCAGATGGCGCGCGGCATCATCGCGCGCTTTGGTGTCAAGGCTGGTGGCCCGCAGGCCAGTGCGCAGTCGCTCTCGGGCGGCAACCTGCAAAAGTTCATCGTGGGCCGGGAGATCGATGCCAAGCCCCGCCTGCTGATCGTCTCGCAGCCCACCTGGGGGGTGGATGTGGGCGCGGCAGCGCAGATCCGGGGCGAGATCCTGGCGCTGCGCGATGCGGGCTGCGCAGTGCTGGTGCTCAGTGAGGAGTTGGAAGAATTGTTTGAAATCAGTGACCGCCTGCATGTGATTGCCAAGGGCCGCCTGTCGCCCTCGGTGGCGCGGGCCGATGCATCGGTGCAGTTGATCGGCGAATGGATGAGTGGCCTTTGGGAAGGCCGCAATGCCGCCCCGGCTGCCGCTGCTGCCGCTCTCGCCGAGGAGGGCCGCCATGCTTAAGCTGGAGCAACGCCCCCAGGCCTCGCGCTTTTGGACTTTTGGCTCGCCGGTGCTGGCCTTGCTGATCACGGTGCTGATCGGTGTGGGCCTGTTTGTGCTGCTGGGCAAGGACCCGGTCAAGGGCCTGCAGGCCTTTTTCTGGGAGCCGATCAAGTCCGGCTACGCGCTGGGCGAGCTGACGATGAAGGCCACGCCGCTGCTGCTGATTGCGCTGGGCCTGGCGGTCTGCTTTCGCTCCAATGTCTGGAACATTGGTGCCGAGGGCCAGTTTGTCATCGGCGCCGTGGCCGCGGGCGGCATGGCCTTGCTGGCCGACAAGAACACCGGCCCCTGGATTGTTCCCGTCATCTTGCTGGCCGGCATGCTCGGCGGCATGGTCTGGGCCGGCATCGTCGCCTGGCTGCGCGACCGCTTCAATGCCAACGAGATTCTGGTCAGCCTGATGCTGGTCTATGTCGCCACCCTGGTGCTGGGCTACCTGGTCTATGGGCCCTGGAAGGATCCGATGGGCTACAACTTCCCGCAGACCAAGAGCTTCGAGAAGATCACGCAAATCCCCAAACTGGTGCAAGGCATGCGCATGAACATCGGCGTGCTGATTGCGCTGGCCGGTGCTGCGCTGCTCTGGGTCTACCTGTTCCGCACCCGCGCCGGGCTGGCGCAGCAGGTGGGGGGGCTGGCGCCCTCAGCGGCCCGCTATGCCGGCTTTTCGTCGCGCAAGGCCTTGTGGACGGCGCTGATGATCTCGGGCGCCACTGCCGGCCTGGCTGGCGCGCTGGAAGTGGCCGGCCCCCTGGGCCAGCTCACCCCCTATGTGCCCGCCGGCTATGGCTTTGCCGCCATCATCGTCGCCTTTGTCGGTCGCCTGCATCCCGTGGGCATGGTTTTCTCCGCGATTCTTATGAGCATGTTCTACATCGGCGGCGAGCTGGCGCAGTCGCGCCTGGGCCTGCCCAAGGCCCTGACCGGCGTCTTCCAGGGGCTGCTGCTGTTCACCTTGCTGGCCTGTGACACCTTGGTGGTCTACCGCCTGCGTTGGGTGGCATCGCGCGCCGCAGTGAAGGGAGGCCTGTGATGGAATCCTATGCACTGCTTTTGGGCGCTACGCTGAGCGCTGGCACCGTGTTGGCGCTGGCAGCGCTGGGCCTGCTGATCAACGAGAAGGCCGGCATCGTCAACCTGGGTGCCGAGGGCATGATGCTGTGCGCGGCCATCGCCGGTTTTGCCACCGTGGTCCACACCGGCAGCACCTGGCTGGGCTTTGGCGCGGGCATGCTCGCTGGCGCCGTGCTGGCCGCCATCTTTGGCGTGCTGGTGATCTGGCTCAACACCAACCAGTACGCCACGGGCCTGGCACTGTCGCTGTTTGGCGCCGGTTTCTCGGCTTTTGTTGGCCTGTCCTATGTGCAGGCCAAGCTGCCCAGCCTGCCCAAGTATGCGATCCCGGGCCTGGCCGATATCCCGCTCTTGGGCCCAGCGCTCTTTACCTTGCACCCGCTGGTGTATGGCGCCATGGCGCTGGTCTTGCTGATGATGTGGTTCCTCTACCGCACGCGCGCAGGCCTTGTGCTGCGCGCCGTGGGTGAATCGCCCACATCCGCCCATGCGCTGGGCTACCCGGTGCGCCGCATCCGCCTGATGGCGGTGGTGTTTGGCGGTGCGATGTGCGGCCTGGCCGGTGCCTATATCTCGACCGTCTACACGCCGCTGTGGGTCGAAGGCATGGTCTCGGGCCGGGGCTGGATTGCGCTGGCGCTGACCACCTTTGCCACCTGGCGCCCCGCGCGGGTGCTGCTGGGCGCCTACCTGTTTGGCGGTGTGACCATGCTGCAGTTCCATCTGCAGGCCAGCGGCGTGCAGCTGGCCAGCCAGCTGCTGTCCATGCTGCCTTACCTGGCCACCATCGTGGTGCTGGTGCTGATCTCGCGCAATCCAACCTGGATTCGCGCCAATATGCCGGCTTCGTTGGGCAAGCCTTTCTATCCCGGGTCATAAGCGCGTGTCAGCACGCGCCCATAACGATAACAGCGGCCCGCTTTTCGTCCGTTCTTTATAAAAACCAAGGATTCATCCATGCAAACCATGCGCAAGCGCTCCGTGATCAAGTTGATCGGCCTGTCGGCCCTGTCGTTGGCGACCCTGGCCGCCTGCGGCAAGAAGGAAGAGCCCGCCGCCCCGGCAGCTCCTGCGCCGGCTGCCGCCGCCCCTGCTGCCGACAAGCTCAAGGTCAGCTTCATGTATGTGAGCCCGATTGGCGACGGCGGCTGGACCTTCCAGCATGAGCTGGCCCGCAAGGCGATTGCACAGAAGTTTGGCGACAAGATCGAGACCTCGATGGTCGAGAGCGTGCCCGAGTCGGCCGATGCCGAACGCGTGCTGCGCGACATGGCAGGCCAGGGCAACAAGCTCATTTTTGCGACCAGCTTTGGCTACCAGGAGTTTGTGCAAAAGGCCGCTGCCGACCTCAAGGAGGTGAAGTTCGAGCACGCCACCGGCTACAAGCAGGCCGACAATGTCGCGGTCTACGACACCAAAACCTTTGAAGGCGCTTACCTCGCCGGTATCGTGGCCGGCTCGATGACCAAGACCAAGACCGTCGGTGTGGTCGCCTCGGTGCCGATTCCGGAAGTGGTGCGCAACATCAACAGCTTTGTGCTGGGCGCGCAGAGCGTGGACCCCAGCATCCAGGCCAAGGTGGTCTGGGTGAACGAATGGTTTGCACCGCCCAAGGAGTCGGAAGCGGCCACCAGCCTGATCAACGGCGGCGTGGACGTGATGTACCAGAACACCAACTCGCCCGCCGTCCTCAAGACCGCCGAAGAGCGCGGCGTCTACGCCTTTGGCAAGGACGGCGACATGAGCGCTTTCGCACCCAAGGCCCACCTGGGCTCGGCCGTGATCGACTGGACGCCTTACTACAGCAAGGTGGTCGAAGACACCTTGGCCGGCCAATGGCAGTCGGGCAACTTCTGGTGGGGGGTGAAGGAAGGCGCGATGGACCTGGTCAAGATCGCCGACCAGGTGCCCCAGGACGCCAAGGACAAGGTTGAAAAGGCCAAGCAAGGCATGAAGGACGGCAGCTTCGCGGTCTGGACCGGCCCGATCGTGGACAACAAGGGCCAGGAAGTGCTGGCCAGCGGCACGGTGGGCGATGATGCTTTCCTGCGCGGCATCAACTTCTATGTCAAGGGCATCGAAGGCGCCGTGCCCGGCGCCAAGTAAGCCTGGCTGCAGCGCCCGGTAGCCATAGGTGGCGCTAGAGTTAGCGCCAAGCAGGGGCTGGCGGGCCTGCTGGCAAACAAACAACAGTGCAGCGCGGCGGGGCCGGCTGCACTTGGAACCTGGCCCGATTTATGCATATATTGGCCGGGCGATGTTCTACCCGCTGCAGGCCGGCATAGTGGCTTGTAGAGCTCGGCATTCCAACAACATTCGAGGACACACAGATGACTGATTTCCATAAGCGTTCGCTGATCAAGGTGGCCGCGCTCTCCGCGCTGGCCGCTGCCGCCGTGGTGGGTTGCAGCAAGAAGGAAGAGGCGCCAGCGCCCGCACCGGCTGCAGCACCGGCTGCCGCCCCTGCAGCCGATCCGCTGAAGATCGCCTTTGCCTACGTGGGCCCGGTGGGCGACGGCGGCTGGACCTTTGCGCACGACCAGGCGCGCAAGGCGCTGGAGAAGGAATTTGGCGACAAGATCCAGACCAGCTTTGTTGAAAGCGTGCCCGAAGGCGCGGACGCCGAGCGCGTGCTGCGCGACATGGCCACCCAGGGCAACAAGCTGGTGTTTGGCACCACCTTTGGCTATATGGACGTGATCCAGAAGCTGGCGCCCGAGTTTGCCGATGTGAAATGGGAACACGCCACCGGCTACAAGGTGGCCGGCAATGTCAGCACCTATGACAGCCGCACCTACGAAGGCGCGTATCTGGCCGGTATCATCGCCGGCTCGATGACCAAATCCAACACGCTGGGTGTAGTGGGCTCGGTGCCGATCCCCGAAGTGATCCGCAACATCAACAGCTTCACGCTGGGCGCACAAAGCGTCAACCCCAAGATCAGCACCAAGGTGGTCTGGGTCAACGAATGGTTCAGCCCTCCGAAGGAAACCGAAGCGGCTACGAGCCTGATCAATGGCGGCGCGGACATTCTGTTCCAGAACACCGACTCGCCGGCCGTGCTCAAGACCGCCGAAGAAAAGGGCAAGCGCGCCTTTGGCTGGGATTCGGACATGACCGCCTACGGCCCCAAGGCCCACCTGGGCTCGGCCATCATCAACTGGGCGCCGTACTACATCGACACCACCCGCAGCGCACTGGAAGGCAAGTGGACCAGCCGCCAGACCTGGTGGGGCGTGAAGGAAGGCACCATTGATCTGGTGTCCATGGCTGACGATGTGCCGGCCGAAACCAAGGCCAAGGTTGAAGAGGTCAAGAAGGGCCTCAAGGACGGCACGTTCAGCATCTGGAAGGGCCCCATCCTGGGCCAGGACGGCAAGGAAATCCTGGCAGCCGACAAGGTGGCCGACGACGACTTCCTCAAGGGCATCAGCTTCTACATCAAGGGCGTGGAAGGCCAGGTTCCTGGCAAGTGATGCGCGGGCCTTGCGCCCCGCCTAAACGCGAGTAGCACAGGTGTTCTTTACGCCAGTGCTAACATCGCAACCCAAGGCTGCCCCAGGGCAGCCTTGTCATTTATACCAAGAGATTTCCCCCGATGATCGAAGCCCAACAATGGCACCCGGTTGCCTTGTCTGATGTGGTGGTGGATGCCCCGCTGCCGGTGCGTCTGCTGGACCAGGAACTGGTGCTGTGGCGCGATGCGCAAGGCCAGGTGCAGGCCTTTCTCGACCGCTGCCCGCACCGCGGTGCCCGCCTGTCGCTGGGCCGTGTGCAGGATGGCCAGCTGGAGTGCCCCTACCATGGCTGGCAGTTTGCCAGCGGCGGCCAGTGCGTGAAGGTGCCGGCCGTGCCCGCCTTTGTGCCGCCTGCCAAGCACTGTGTCGCGTCCTACGGCGTGCAGGATGCCCATGGCCTGGTGTGGGTGCAGCTGGCGCCCGATGCCGAGGGCCAGCCCGCCACGCCGCTGCCGGTGTTCGAGGCCGAGGCCGATGAGCGCCTGCGCAAGCTCAACTGCGGCCCCTACGATGTCGACGCCAGCGCGCCCCGCATTATCGAGAACTTTCTCGATATGTCGCACTTCGGCTTTGTGCACGAAGGCTGGCTGGGCAGCCGCGATGCGACCGAGATGTCGCACTACGAGGTCGAGGCCACGGAGCGGGGCGTCAAGGCCACCGGCTGCAAGGCGATCCAGCCCCAGTCGAACCTGCACTCGACCAAGCCCGCCGAAGTGGACTACACCTACGAGGTGACCGCCCCCTATACCGCCTTGCTGACCAAGGTGCCCGAGAGCGGATCGAGCAAGCAGGGCTGGCGCGAGGCGATTGGCCTGTTTGTCTGCCCGGTCACGCCCGAGCGCAGCCGCGTCTGGTTCCGCCTGGCCGTTGCCGATTTCGACAGCTCGGACGAGCAGCTGCAGCAGTTTCAGCATACGATCTTTACCCAGGATCAGCCCGTGCTGGAGTCGCAGATGCCCAAGCCGCTGCCGCTCGATGCCAAGGCAGAGCTGAACTCAGCGGCCGACCGCATGTCGGTGGCCTACCGCCGCTACCTCAAGGCCAGTGGCGTCACTTTTGGAGTGTGTTGAGATGTACACCGTCCCCCAGATCGAAGCGGCCCGCCTGCCGGGCCTGCTGCGCGCCATGCCCAAGGCCGAGCTGCATATGCACATCGAAGGCTCGCTGGAGCCCGAGCTGATTTTTGCGCTGGCCCAGCGCAACGGCGTGGCCTTGCCCTATGCCGATGTCGAAAGCCTGCGCGCCGCATACGCCTTCACCAACCTGCAGAGCTTTCTCGATATCTACTACGCGGGCGCCAGTGTCTTGCTGACCGAGCAGGACTTCTACGACATGGCCATGGCCTACCTGGAGCGCGCCGTGGCCGACAATGTCGTGCACACCGAGATCTTCTTTGACCCGCAGACGCACACCGCCCGTGGCGTGGCGATGGCCGATGTGGTCCATGGCCTGCACAAGGCCTGTGTGGATGCAGAAAAGCGCTGGGGCATCAGCGCGCAGCTGATCCTGAATTTTCTGCGCCACCTGAGCGAGGAAGAAGCGCTGCAGACCCTGGACGAGGCGCTGCCTTACCGCGCCTACTTCAGCGGCGTGGGCCTGGACAGCAGCGAGGTCGGCAACCCGCCGGAGAAGTTTGCCCGCGTGTTCACCCGCTGCAAGGACCTGGGCCTGCGCCGCGTGGCCCATGCCGGTGAGGAGGGGCCACCGGCCTATATCTGGGGCGCGCTGGATCTGCTGCATGCCGAGCGCGTGGACCATGGCGTGCAAGCGGTGCACGATGCTGCGCTGATGCAGCGGCTCAAGGACGAGCGCATTCCGCTCACGGTCTGCCCGCTGTCCAACCAGAAGCTGCAGGTCTTCCCCGACCTGGCCGACCACAATATGCCGCAGCTGCTGGCGGCCGGCCTGGTGGCTACCGTCAACTCGGACGACCCGGCCTATTTTGGCGGCTATATCAACGAGAACTTTGTGCAGCTGTTTGCCGCCACCGGTATGGGCTCGGACGAGGCCTACCAGCTGGCCGCCAACAGCTTTGAGGCCAGCTTTGTGCCGCCGACGCGCAAGCAGGCCTGGCTGGGGCAACTGCAGATGGCCTTTGCTGAAGCTGCCCGTTAAACCGAAACGCTAAAGCAACAAGGGCGCCGCGAGGCGCCCTTGGTGTTGGCCGGTATGCGGCGACGTTAAGCGGCGGCTGCTGCGGGCACCGACTCCGACAGCATCGCATTGCGCAGCTGCAGCGCATAGCCTTCGAGCACCGCGCCGCCGGGCTCCTTGCGCGGCCAGCTGAAGCTCACGCCATCGTCGGCATGGCGCGGCACCACATGCAGGTGGAAGTGCGCGACGGTCTGGCCGCCTTCGACGCCATTGGCCTGCAGCAGGGTGAGGCCTGCGGGCTCGAAAGCGATCTTGGCGGCCAGCGCCACCTTGCGCGCCGTCTGCATCACGGCCGCCGATTCTTCGTCGGTGATCTCGAAAATATTGGCCGCATGGCGCTTGGTCGCGACCAGCACATGGCCGGGGTTGACCTGGCCCAGATCCATAAAGGCAATCGTCAAGGCGTCTTCATACACCTTGGCTGAGGGAATTTCTCCTTGCACGATTCGGCAGAAAATGCAGACACCGGCAGGGGACGGATCAACAAAATGCGGCATGGGCCAAGCCTCCTCCTTGGGCTTTGGCAGCGGCTGCTGCCAGTGCAGCGCCGCTACCAGTGGATTTAACCAACAGGTAAAACAAACACTATAGACCGCAGATATGACCTGCGCATGCATCTCAGCCTGGGGTTTTCCCTGGTTAACCATCGCGCTGCTGTCAGCCTACAGCCCGTGTTGCCACGCGGTCGGCAGCCAGCCCTGCCAACAGCGCAGCTGCAGCGCATAGAAACTATTGCTGCGCTTGTATAACGGCAGTCCTTGGCAGACGCTAAGCTTGGCGCCATGCATATCTACCGATCCGCCCTGTTGCGCTTTGCCGATGACGGCCAGGCGCTGTATGAAGAAGATGGCCTGCTGGCCGTGGCGCCGGGCGCCGATGGCCGTGAGCGCGTGCTGGCCGCCGGCAGCTGGCAGGCGCTGTCGGCCCCATGGCTGGCCCAGGCGGGGGCCGATGCCGTGGTCGAGCAACTGCCAGGCCGCATCATTGCGCCGGGTTTTGTCGACATGCACATCCACTACCCGCAGACCGATGTGATCGGCTCGCCCGCCAGCGGCCTCTTGCCCTGGCTCAATGACTACACCTTTCCCCATGAGTCGCGCTTTGTCGATGCTGCCTACGCGGCGGAAGTCGCGCAATTCTTTGTCGATGAGCTGCTGCGCAATGGCGTGACCACGGCGCTGACCTTTGCGACCTCGCACCCGGCATCGGCCGATGCGCTGTTTGCCCAGGCGCAAAAGCGCCAGATGCGGCTGATCACCGGCAAGGTGCTGCAGGACCGCCATTCGCCCGACGGCGTGCGCGATGAGACCGAGCAAAGCCTGGTCGACACCGAGGCGCTGATCCGCCGCTGGCATGGCGTGGACCGCCTGGGCTATGCGATAACGCCGCGCTTTGCGCCCACCAGCAGCGAGGCGCAACTGCGCGGTGCCGGTGAGCTGGCAGCGCGCTACGGCGATGTCTGGATCCAGTCGCATGTGGCCGAAAACCTCGACGAGATTGCCTGGGTGCGCGAGCTGTTCCCGGACAGCCGCAGCTACCTGCAGGTCTATGCCGACCGGGGCCTGATGCGCGAGCGCGCCGTCTATGCCCATTGCATCCACCTCGATGCACGTGACCGCGCGCTGATGCACGAAACCCGCACCGCTGCAGCGGTGAGCCCGACCAGCAATCTGTTTCTGGCCAGCGGCTTTTTTGACTATGCCCAGGCCGATGCCGCGCAGATGCTGTACGGCCTGGCCAGCGATGTGGGCGGCGGCACGAGCTTCAGCCCGTTTCGCACCATGCTGGCGGCCTATTTTGTCGGCCGCGAGGGGCGCGACAAGCAGGGCCTGTCGCTGGCGCCCAGCCATCTGTGGTGGCAGCACACGGCCGGTGCGGCGCAGGCGCTGGGCCTCGCGGGCGTGGTCGGCAACCTGCAGCCGGGCTGCGAGGCCGACTTTGTCGTGCTCAACCCGCAGGCCACACCACTCATTGCCCGCAAGACGGCGCAGGCCCGCAACCTGGAGGAGCTGCTGTTCAGCCTCATCGTGCTGGGCGATGACCGCCTGATCGAGCGCAGCCGGATCGCGCAGAAGCTGGCCTGATCCTGGTGCAGCGCTAGTGCAGGGGCAGGCCCCGGGGCGGCAGCAGATGCCGCCCGCCGGGGCCATGCCTTTCGCTACAATGCCGCCTAGGAGTTATTTCAGACATGAGCATTCAAAGCGACAAGTGGATTCGCCGCATGGCGGAACAGCACGGCATGATCGAGCCCTTCGAGCCCGGTCAGGTGCGCCAGGTGGATGGCAAGAAAATCATCAGCTACGGCACCTCCAGCTATGGCTATGACATCCGCTGCGCCCGCGAGTTCAAGGTGTTCACCAACATCCACAGCACCGTGGTCGACCCCAAGAATTTCGATGAAAAAAGCTTTGTCGATTTTGAAGGCGATTACTGCATCATTCCGCCCAACAGCTTTGCGCTGGCGCGCACCGTCGAGTACTTCCGCATTCCGCGCGATGTGCTGACCGTCTGCCTGGGCAAGAGCACCTATGCGCGCTGCGGCATCATCGTCAATGTGACGCCTTTCGAGCCCGAGTGGGAAGGCTATGTAACCCTGGAGTTCTCCAACACCACGCCGCTGCCGGCCAAGATCTATGCGGGCGAGGGCTGCGCGCAGGTGCTGTTCCTGCGTGGTGATGAGCCCTGCGAGGTGAGCTACAAGGACCGCAATGGCAAGTACCAGGGCCAGCATGGCGTCACCTTGCCAAAGGCCTGACAATGCCGCGCTGAGCCCCACAGCCACTCCCGTTTTGGAGTGGCTTTTTTACTGGAGGGTGGCACCGTCGCCAGGGCCTTTGCAAATTTTCTTCAATGGGGGCGCTGCAGGCAGATTTTCTGCGCGCTCGGGAGCCGGTCTTACGCGCTGGGCCTCCGCAAATGCGCTACTGTAGACGGATCAATAACAGAGGCAGTGCCAGGGCACTGCAAGGAGAGCGACCATGAAATGGGAAGGCAACCGCGAATCGAGCAATGTGGAAGACCGCCGCGGCAGTGGTGGCGGGGGCGGCGGAGGCTTTGGCCTGGGCGGGCGCAGCATCGGCATTGGCACCGTGGTGCTGGCGCTGATTGGCTGGGGGGTGTTTGGCATCAACCCGCTCACCACCATCGGCGTGCTCTCGGGCGGCGGCTCGCCCGCGCCCACGCAGCAAGGCCCGGCCAAGGCGCCACCGGCCAATGACCAGGGCGCCAAGTTTGTCTCCACCGTGCTGGCCTCGACCGAAGATGTCTGGAGCGACATCTTCACCAAGGGTGGCGCCCAGTACCGCGCGCCGCGCCTGGTGCTGTTCACCGGCGTCACGCGCACCGCCTGCGGCACCGGCCAGTCGGCGATGGGGCCGTTCTACTGCCCTGGCGACCAGAAGGTCTACCTGGACATGGATTTCTTCAACACCATGAGCCGCCAGCTGGGCGCGCCCGGTGAGTTTGCGCGCGCTTATGTGGTGGCGCACGAGGTGGGCCACCATGTGCAGAACCTGCTGGGCATCTCGGGCAAGGTCGATGCGATGCGCGGCCGCATCAGCGAGCGCGAACAAAACGCGCTGTCGGTGCGGCTGGAGCTGCAGGCCGACTGCTATGCCGGTATCTGGGCCAACCATTCGCAGCAGGCCAAGAGCTGGCTGGAGCAGGGCGATATCGAATCGGCCGTGAATGCCGCCCAGCAGATCGGTGACGACAAGCTGCAGCGCGAAGCCACCGGCACCGTGCGCCCCGACAGCTTTACCCATGGCTCCAGCGCCCAGCGCGTGCGCTGGTTCACGCAGGGTTACAAGACCGGCAGTGTCCAGTCCTGCGATACCTTCCAGGCCGGCAGCCTGTGATGCAGCCGGTCCAGACCGCCAAAAATCGGGCTGGGCCGCTGCGCTGCGGCAATCTGCTGCAGGCTGGCGGCGCCCGTTGCTACGCTGGCCAGCCCGGATTTTCAGGGGCCGTGTGCGAATCCGTAAGGCAAGACAGGGTTAAGCCAAGCGCCGATTTGTCTGCAGTGCGACAATAGGGGGCTTACATGACAAATTCTTTCTCCAACCTTCATCTGGCCGAGCCCCTGGCCAAAGCCATCTCCGAGATGGGCTACGCATCCATGACTCCCATTCAGGCACAGGCCATCCCTGTGGTGCTGACCGGGAAAGACGTCATGGGTGCTGCACAAACTGGCACGGGCAAGACAGCTGCTTTCTCATTGCCGCTGCTCCAGCGGATGATGGTGCACGAAAACAGCTCGGCATCGCCTGCCCGCCATCCGGTGCGTGCGCTGGTGCTGCTGCCTACGCGTGAGCTGGCCGACCAGGTCGCCCAGCAGATTGCCCAGTTCGCCAAACACACCAAGCTGCGCAGCACCGTGGTGTTTGGCGGCATGGACATGAAGCCCCAAACCCTGGAGCTCAAAAAGGGTGTGGAAATTCTGGTGGCCACCCCCGGGCGCCTGCTGGACCACATCGAAGCCAAGAACGCGGTGCTCAACCAGGTGGAGTATGTGGTGCTGGACGAGGCCGACCGCATGCTTGACATCGGTTTTCTGCCCGATCTGCAGCGCATCCTGTCCTTCCTGCCCAAGAAGCGCACCACCTTGCTGTTCTCGGCCACGTTCTCGCCCGAGATCAAGCGCCTGGCTGGCAGCTACCTGCAAGACCCGGTCACGATCGAGGTTGCACGCCCCAACGAAACCGCGTCCACCGTCGAGCAGCGCTTCTACGCTGCCTCGGACGATGACAAGCGCCGTGTGCTGACCAAGGTGCTGCGCGAGCGCCAGATCCGCCAGGCCTTTGTGTTCGTCAACAGCAAGCTGGGTTGCTCGCGCCTGGCCCGTACGCTGGAGCGTGAAGGCCTGCGTGCCGCAGCGCTGCATGGCGACAAGAGCCAGGACGAGCGCCTCAAGGCGCTCGAAGCCTTCAAGCAAGGCGAAGTCGATCTGCTCGTCTGCACCGATGTGGCCGCCCGTGGTCTGGACATCAAGGATGTGCCCGCCGTCTTCAACTTTGATGTGCCCTTCAATGCCGAAGACTATGTGCACCGCATTGGCCGTACCGGCCGTGCTGGCGCATCGGGTCTGGCCGTCACGCTGGTCTCCCATGCCGATGCCCGCCATGTGTCGGACATCGAGAAGCTGATCAAGAAGAAGATCGACGTCGAGAACTTTGCACTGGACGAGCAGCCCCAGCGCGAGCGCTTCAACGATGGCAACCGCGAGCGCCGTGAGCGTGAAGCTGGCCGTGAGCGCGACAGCTCGCGCAGCCGCGACCGCCGCGCGCCGCGCGAGGACGATGCGCAGGACCGCCGTGAGCGCTACCGTCCCGCACCCGTCTCGCGCGATCCCTTCTTTGACAAGCCGTACGAGCCCAAGGCGGCCGAGCCCGCTGCCTGGGATGCGAACGCCAAGCCGGCGCCAGCACGTGGCCCCGGCATCAAGCCGCGCCGCAAGGTCGCTGCGCTGTTCAAGCCGTCGCCAGCATCTGAATAATCTCGGTAACGACGATGGACCAAGGCCTCAGCCACCCGCTGAGGCCTTTTTTTCAGCCCGGCTGCTGGGCCTGCTCGCAATCCACATGGATCAGCTCGCGCTCGGCCAGCGTGTCGCCAAAGCGCACTGCGCTCAGGCAGCCGCCCCAGACGCAGCCGGTATCGAGCGCCAGCAGGTGGGGGCGCTGCAGATCGCCCAAGGTGGACCAGTGGCCAAAGGCGATGGTGGTGTTGGCAGTGGCACGCCCGGGCAGGTCAAACCAGGCAGTCAGGCCTTCAGGGGCCTCGGCCAGGCTCTCGGTGCTGTCAAAATCCAGGCTGCCATCGGCATGGCAAAAGCGCATGCGCGTGAGCACGTTGGTGATCATGCGCAGGCGCTCCATGCCGGTGAGCTGCGGATCCCATTGCGCAGGGGTGTTGCCGTACATGGCCTGCAAGAAGCGGGTCAACTCGTCGCTGCGCAGCACCGCTTCCACCTCGGCCGCATAGCGCAGCGTATCGGCCGCATCCCAGCTGCGGTGCACGCCGGCATGCACCATCAGCAGCTGCTCGCCGCCCAGTGTGTGCCTGCGTGCCAGCGGCTGCTGGCGCAGCCATTCCAAGAGCTGCACGGCATCGGGTGCCTGCAGCACTTCCAGCAGGGTGTCGCGGCGGGAGAACTTGCGCCGGCCATGCGCCGCCGCCAGCAGGTGCAGGTCATGGTTGCCGAGCAAGGCCAGGATGCTGCCGTCCGAAGCCATGCAGCGGCGCAGGGTCTGGGCCGATTCGGGGCCCCGGTTGACCAGGTCGCCGAGCAGATAGACCGTGTCGCGGCTGGGGGAGAAGTCGATTTTGGCCAGCAGACGGCCCAAAGCGCTATCGCAGCCTTGGATATCGCCGATACAGTAAAGTGACATGCTTGTTGAACTACCTGTGAACTATTTTGTTAGACGTACTCTTGATCGCGCTTTTGACCTTGCTCAACGGGGTCTTTGCCATGTCCGAGCTGGCGCTGGCCAGCAGCCGCAAGTCCCGTTTGCTGGCCATGGCCGAAAGTGGCGACAAGGGCGCCAAGGCGGCGCTGGATCTGCTCAGCAATCCTACCCAATTTCTATCCTCGATTCAGGTGGGTATCACCTCGATCGGCATGCTCAACGGTATTTTCGGTGAGGCGGCGTTCAGCGATGGGCTGGCGCAATCGCTGATCACCTGGGGTATGCCGGCCTCGGTTGCCTCGGTGGTGGCCACGACCACGGTGATCATTGTCATCACCTTCATGACCATTGTGTTTGGCGAGCTGGTGCCCAAGCGCATTGGCCAGATGTACCCCGAGGCGTCGTCGCGCATCATTGCGCTGCCGCTCACCTGGGTGTCGCGCATTGCCAAGCCTTTTGTCTGGCTGCTGGCCATCTCTGCGCAAGGCGTGCTGCGCCTGCTGCGCATCAAGGATGAATCGGACCGCGCGGTCACCGAAGAAGAAATCGTCGCCAGCCTGGACGAGGGGCGAGACGCTGGCGTGATCGAGCACCACGAACACCAGATGGTGCAGAACGTGTTCCATCTGGATGACCGGCCGCTGATCTCGATGATGGTGCCCCGGGGCGATGTGGAATGGCTCGATGCCCATCTGACGGTGGCCCAGGCCTTGCACGAGGTGCGTGCCTCCAGCGGCAAGGGTGCGCATTCCTGGTATCCGGTCTGCCGCGAATCGCTCGACAATGTGGTGGGCCTGGTCAGCGTGGCGCAGCTGCTCGACGTCGTTGATACGCACAACACCGCGATTGCCAAGGTGGCCGTGGCAGCCAGCTATGTGCCCGAAACGCTCAGCGGCTTTGAACTGCTGGAGCAATTCCGCGCCCGTGCGGGCCGCATGATTTTTGTTGTGGATGAATACGGGGTGGTGCAGGGCATCATCACGCCGCGCGATGTGCTCGAAGCGATTACCGGCGAGCTCAAACCCGGCGCGGCCAGCGAGGCCTGGGCGGTACAGAATGACGACGGCTCCTGGTACCTCGATGGCCTGATGCCGGTGTCCGAATTGAAGGCGCGTTTGGAAATCAAGGAGTTGCCCGATGAGGACAAGGGCCGCTATAACACCTTGGCCGGCATGCTGATGGCGGAATCAGGCCATCTGCCCCCTTTGGGGGAAAAGATTTATTGCGCGGGCTGGGTATTTGAGGTGCTGGCGCTGGAGGGCAAGCGCGTCGACAAGGTAATCGCCAGGCTGGACGCGATGGCACTTGATTACTAAACGTTACAGGTGTGTAGATCCAGGTTTACCATTCCTTTAAATATAAAAATGTGTGGACTTACTCGGTTATTGCATTTTTAGGTATACTGCAAGCGTTAACTGAATTGAATGGATATTAAACATGCCTACTTTGAAGGAAATCGATGCCCAACTGGCAGCCCTGCAACAACAGCGTGAAGAAGTTCGTCGCAACGAACTGAAGACCGCCGTAGATCAGGTGCGCAAGCTGGTGGCAGATTACGGCCTGACCGAACAGGATGTATTCCCTCCTGCACGCGGCCGCTCGGCTTCCGCAGGCTCCAAGGTCGCCCCCAAGTACCGCGATCCCGCTACGGGCGCTACCTGGACGGGCCGCGGCAAGGCGCCAAAGTGGATTGAAGGCCAAGATCGTGAAAAGTTCGCGATTTAAGTTGGACATCCTTCAAAGAAAAAACCTGCTTCGGCAGGTTTTTTTCGTTGCGGAGTCGACGGGTTGGGCAGCTTTATAAAAATTAGCACATATCTTCTTAATTTCTCCTATTTTTGTAGGAATGGATTGTTGCTAACTATCTGCCCATCCATCCGTCATATCTGAGCGGTGCTAAATGTATGCAATTGCTCATAGTGCCTTGCTATAATTGCATTTAACAATCTATAGGCTTATTCATTTTTTTTACGACTTTGTAGATTCTGTGGAGATTGGGTGGCGGATGGACAGCTACTGAAGTGGTTCGCATTTCGCTGCCTAGACAACCGACCTGGATGCTTAATCGGAATGCGCAAATCGTATGGCGATCACACCTGCGATCGCACAGGCAATTGCAGGGCTTAGCCTTTGGATGACATATGCAAGACCTGGCCCGGGAGTAGACTGTTTGCAGCGTTCAGTCTAATACCCGCAAAACAGGAGTCACGATGAAATCAGGTGCTCATGAGACAGCGCAGCATGCGTTCGCCTCGACCTTCAAATCCCTCTCGATCCCTTCGTCCAAGAAGTCGGAAAAAGGCAGCAAAGGCAAGTTCTACTCGCTGCCCGAGCTGAGCAAGCAATTCCCCAATATCCAGCGCCTGCCGATGTCCCTGCGCATCGTGCTGGAGTCGGTGTTGCGCAACTGCGATGGCCAGCGCGTGCTGCCCGAGCATGTCGAGCAGTTGGCCAACTGGAAGCCGCAGGCCGAGCGCACCGAGGAGATTCCTTTTGTCGTCGCGCGCGTGGTGCTGCAGGATTTCACCGGCGTGCCGCTGCTCGCCGACCTGGCGGCAATGCGCAGCACGGCCGAGCGCATGGGCAAGAATGCCAGCGCCATCGAGCCGCTGGTGCCCGTCGATCTGGTGGTGGACCATTCGATCATGGTGGACTACTACGGCAGCAAGAACGCGCTGGACCTGAACATGAAGCTGGAGTTCGAGCGCAACAACGAGCGCTACCAGTTCATGAAATGGGGCATGCAGGCCTTTGACACCTTTGGTGTGGTGCCGCCGGGCTTTGGCATCGTGCACCAAGTCAATCTGGAATACCTGGCGCGCGGCGTGCACCAGGACAAGCAGCATGTCTACTACCCCGACTCGCTGGTGGGCACCGACAGCCACACGACGATGATCAATGGCGTGGGCGTGGTGGCCTGGGGCGTGGGCGGTATCGAGGCCGAGGCGGCGATGCTGGGCCAGCCGGTCTATTTCCTCACCCCCGATGTGGTGGGCTTTGAGCTCTCTGGCAGCTTGCGCGAAGGCGTGACCGCCACCGACCTGGTGCTGACCGTCACCGAGATGCTGCGCCGCGAAAAGGTGGTGGGCAAGTTTGTCGAGTTCTTTGGCGAGGGCACGCGCAGCCTGTCGGTGCCCGACCGCGCCACCATCGGCAATATGGCGCCCGAGTACGGTGCCACGATGGGCTTTTTCCCGGTCGATGACAAGACCATAGACTACTTCAAGGGCACGGGCCGCAGCAAGGCCGAGATCGCCGCCTTTGAAGCCTACTTCAAGGCCCAGGGGCTGTACGGCGTGCCCAAGGCGGGGGATATTGACTACTCCCAGGTGGTGCGCCTGGACCTGGCCACCGTGGCGCCGAGCCTGGCGGGTCCCAAGCGGCCCCAGGACCGTATCGAGATCGGCCAGGTCGCTGCCAAGTTCGATGCGCTGTTCAGCGCGCCTGTCGCGCAAAACGGCTTCAACCTGCCAGCAGACCAGCTGGCTCGCCCGGTCAAGGTGCATATCAATGGCGCTGGCGAGACCGCCGAGCCGTCTGCCAAGCCCTTGCCGGCCGGCTCGCCGCGCAATGCGGTCGAGATGGTGGCCAACAAGCCGGCCGTGGTGGATGCGGAAGCGGCACTGGAAGCGGCCGATGCCCATGCCGAGCGCATCGAAGGGCGTGATGTGGACCTGCACAATGGCGATGTGCTGATTGCCGCCATCACCAGCTGCACCAACACCTCCAACCCTAGCGTGATGCTGGCTGCGGGCCTGCTCGCCAAGAAGGCCGTCAAGGCCGGGCTGCGTGTGCAGTCGCACATCAAGACATCGCTGGCCCCTGGCTCGCGCCTGGTAACCTTGTATTTGACCGAGTCGGGGCTGCTGCCCTATTTGGAGCAGCTGGGCTTCAATATCGCCGGTTATGGCTGCACCACCTGCATCGGCAATGCCGGTGATCTGCTGCCCGAATTCAACAGCGCCATCCAGCACCATGACCTGGTCTGTGCGGCCGTGCTGTCGGGCAACCGCAACTTCGAGGCGCGCATCCACCCCAATATCCGCGCCAACTTCCTGGCCAGCCCGCCGCTGGTGGTGGCCTATGCGATTGCCGGCAATGTGCGCAAGGACCTGATGACCGAGCCGGTCGGCCAAGGCAAGAACGGCCGCGACGTCTACCTGGGCGATATCTGGCCGACGACCGACGAGGTGCAGAAGCTGATGAAATTCGCGATGAATGGCAAGGCTTTCCGTGCCAACTACGAAAAGGTCAGCAGCGAGCCGGGCAAGCTCTGGGAGAAGATCAAGGGCGTGACCGGCGCCACCTACACCTGGCCGGACAGCACCTATATTGCCGAGCCACCCTTTTTCAAGGATTTCTCGCTGGCAGCGCCCGAGCCCGGTGCCGAGCAGCGCGACAATGCGGTGCGCAAGGCCCGGGTGATGGCGCTATTTGGTGATTCGATTACCACCGACCATATCTCGCCCGCTGGCTCGATCAAGGACAGCTCACCGGCCGGCCAATGGCTGCTGGCCAATGGCGTCAAGAAGAGCGACTTCAACAGCTATGGATCGCGCCGGGGCAACCATGAGGTGATGATGCGCGGCACCTTTGCCAATGTGCGCATCAAGAACCAGATGCTGGCGGCTGGGCCGGACGGCTCGCGCGAAGAGGGTGGCCTGACGCATTACCAAAATCCGGGCGAGGAACAGGGCAGCAAGCTCTTCATTTACGATGCCGCCATGCGCTATATGGCAGCGGGCACGCCCACCGTGGTGTTTGCCGGTGAGGAATACGGCACCGGCTCCAGCCGCGACTGGGCGGCCAAAGGCACCCAGTTGCTGGGCATCAAGGCGGTGGTGGCGCGCAGCTTTGAGCGCATCCACCGCGCCAACCTGGTGGGCATGGGCGTGCTGCCGCTGCAGTTCAAGCAAGGCGAGAGCTGGGAGACGCTGAAGCTGCGCGGAGACGAGCTGATCGACATCGTGCCCGACCCCTCGCTCGCGCCGCGCAGCAAGGCCAAACTGGTCATCCAACGCGCGGATGGCAGCGTTACCGAAGCCGAGCTGGTGTTGCGTATTGACACGCCTATCGAGGTCGAATACTACAAGGAGGGCGGTATACTGCCCTTCGTTTTACGCCAGTTGCTGTAAGAGTTGACCTACGCGCGACTAACACGGGCCTTGTTTGCAACGAGGCCCGTTTGCATTTGTTGACCGTTACTGGTCAAATAGATGGACGTTAGTTTACTTTTAATTACATTTAGCCAACTATGGCCCACCCCTACACCCCCTTGTCGCTAGGCAGGCGCATGCACGAGATCCACACGCGGATCATGTGGTGTTTGCTCGCTGGCGGGGTGCTGTTGGCGGGGCTGGTGTCTACCGATGCGCAGGGCGTGGGCTTTGCCCGGGCGCTGCAGACCTGGGTGCAGGTCTTGCTGCTGCTCGCTGCCCTGGCCACCCTCGGCTGGGGCGGGCGCCTGCTGCTGCAGGGCAGCGCTGGCAGCGCTTTCATGGGCCGGCCGCTGTGGGTCTGCAGTGCCGTGGTGCTAGGCGGCTTTGCGGTGGTGCTGGCACTGCCGCTGCGCTTGTCTGAGCACGGCAGCCGGCCAGCCTTGTGGCTGGAGCTGTCCGTCAATCTTTTGCTATCAATAAGTCTATTGATAGTCTCCCTAGAGTTATTGTCCTCTGCGCGGCGCAACTGCCCAGGTGCCGTGCTCCGCGCGAGCCACTGGCTGCAGCTGCAAAGCAATGGCGCGGTGCTGACGGCGACGGCGCTCTTGGTGGCGGTGACGGCGGTGGTCGCGCAAGGCCTGGTCGATCTGGACGGCGTGCGCCGCTATGTCTTGCCGCTGGGTATGCTGGCCTGCTGCGCTTGGGCTGCGGTGCAGAGCCGCCATTTTGCCGGCCAGTCCGGGCGCTGGACGGTGTTGAGACTCGCGGCCGCCTTGGCCGTGGGCGCAGCGGCCATCCTGCTGGGCGCGGGCAGCCACTGGGCGATGCTGCTGGAGCAGGCGGCCTGGTGCTATGCGCTGTCGGTGCTGGCTCTGGTGTTGATCATGGCCTCGCTGCGCCACAGCCTGGTGGGCTGGGCCTCGGCCCACCCGGCGCGCCTGCAGGGCGAGGAATGGCTGGAGCAGGCCCCCATCGGTGTGGTGCGGGTTGACGGCGCGGGCGCCATCGTGCATGCCAACCGCACCCAGCTGGAATGGCTGGGCGTGTCCAGCCTGGTGGACCAGCCCTGGACCGCGGCGCTCGCCCCCAGCCTGCGCAGCCAGGCCCCCGATTGGCTAGCACGCTTGCGCGCAGGGCAGTCGCTCGCCTTTGAGCAAAGCATTGATACACCCCAGGGCCTGCGCCACTTCCAGACCGATATCCTGGTCGCCCCGCAAGGGCGCGATGCGCATGCCTTCATGCTGCTCTCGCACGATGTGTCGATGCAAAAGCTGATGGTCGGCCGCGTGCAGGAGCAGCAGTCGCAGCTGGTGTCGCTGGTCAGTGCCATCCCGGACCTGGTCGTGCTCAAGGGGGCCGATGGGCGCTTCTTGCACTGCAACCAGGCGTTTGAGCGCCTGGTGGGCCTGGCACACGCGCAGATCATTGGCCGCACGACTTCGGACCTGGGCCTGCAAGGGCGCATGCCCTCTGACTGGGAAACCGACCTGCGTGCGCGCAACAGCAACACGCCCGTCGTCTACGAAGAGACCTTGCAGTTTGCCGACAATGGCTACCAGGGCCGTTTCGAGATCACCAAATCGGCCATTCGCGCCGCCAATGGCGAGGTCACCGGCCTGCTGTGCATCTGCCGCGACCTGGCCGAGCGCAGCCGCGCGCGCAAGGAGATCGAGCGCCTGGAGTTCTTCGATGTGCTCACCGGCCTGCCCAACCGCCGCATGCTGATGGACCGGCTCGAATGGTCGATCATCGCCTGCAAGCAGCGCGGCACCTATGCGGCGCTGCTGTTCATCGATCTGGACAATTTCAAGGACCTCAACGATTCGCTGGGCCACCAAAAGGGTGACCGGCTGCTGTGCGAAGTGGGCAAGCGCCTGATTGCCAGCGTGCGCAGCGGCGATGTGGTCGCGCGCTTTGGCGGCGACGAGTTTGTCGTGCTGGTCGAGAACCTGGGCGCCGAGCGCGTGCAGGCCGAAGCCCATGTGCGCTCGGTGGTCGAGCATGTGATCACCCGTTTCAAGCAGCCCTTTGTGCTCGACGGCCAGTCCCACCACAGCACGCCCAGCATTGGCGTGACGGTGTTTGGCGACCATGAATCGCTGACGGTGCAGGAGCTGCTCAAGCGCGCCGACCTGGCGATGTACGAGGCGAAATCGGCCGGCCGCAACACGCAGCGCTTCTTTGATCCGCAGATGCAGGCCATCGTCAACGCGCGTGCCAATCTGGAAAGCGACCTGCGCCAGGCGATCCACGACGGCGAGCTGCAGGTCTACTACCAGCCGGTGATGAATGGCAGCGGCAGCCTGGTGGGCGCGGAAGCCTTGGTGCGCTGGCGCCACCCGGCGCGTGGCCTGGTCATGCCGATCGAGTTCATCGACCTGGCCGAGCAGACCGGGCTGATTGTCGACCTGGGCAACTTCGTGATGCGCACCGCCTGCGAGCAGCTGGCGCTGTGGGCGGCCAGCCCCTCCACCCAGGCGCTCACCATGTCGGTCAATGTGAGCCCCCGGCAGTTCCACAACCAGGGCTTTGTCGATGAGGTGCTGGGCATTGTGGCGCAGACGGGTGCCAACCCCGCACGCCTGAAGCTGGAGCTGACCGAGAACCTGCTGCTGGGCGATGTCAATGAAACCGTCAACCGCATGCGCCAGCTCAAGGAGCGCGGCGTAGGCTTCTCGCTCGATGACTTTGGCGTGGGTTATTCATCGCTGTCCTACCTCAAGCGCCTGCCGCTCGACCAGCTGAAGATCGACCGCAGCTTTGTCAGCGATGTGCTGAGCGACGTCAGCGACGCGGTGATTGTGCGCACCATCCTGGCACTGGCCCAAAGCCTGGAGCTCGAAGTGGTGGCCGAAGGCGTGGAGAACTCCGAGCAGGTGGATTTTCTCGTCAGCAACGGCTGCAAGCGCTTCCAGGGCTTCCACTTTGGCCGTCCGGTGCCGATTGGCGAGTTCGAGCGCCTGCACGGCTTCGCCAGCTTCCGGCCGGCTTGAGCTGCCCCCATCGCCGGGTGCTGCAGCCAGCCACGAGGCCTGTTGCGCTAGCGCACAAGGCGGGCCCTGCAATCTGGGCACAATGGCGGTATGCATGAACAGATTTTGATCGCCGGCGGTGGTATCGGCGGCCTGGCCGCTGCGCTGGCTGCCATTCGCGCGGGCACCGAGGTGCGCCTGTTTGAGCGCGCTGCGCAGTTCAGCGAAGTGGGCGCCGGTGTGCAGCTGGGCCCCAACGTCGTGCGGCGCCTGCAGGCCTGGGGCCTGCAAAGGCCGCTGCAGGCGGTCGCAGCCTTTCCGCAGGCGCTGGTCTCGCGCAATGCCATCAGCGGGCAGGAGCTGGCCCGGCTGGACCTGGGCGCGCAAGCGGTGGCGCGTTACGGCGCAGCCTACGCCACCATCCACCGCGCCGACCTGCACCAGCTGCTGCTCGATGCGGTGCGGCCCAGCGCCGATCTGCACCTCAACCTGGACAACGCCGTGGACTACCACGAGGACAACGGCCGCGTCGTCACCATCACCACCAAGCAGGGCAAGCAGATCGAGGGCGATGCGCTGGTCGGGGCCGATGGCATCTGGAGCCGCACGCGGCTGCGCCTGCTCCATGATGCGCCCCCGCGCGTGACTGGCCACCTGGCCTACCGGGCGCTGGTGCGCCAGAGCGATCTGCCGGCGGCCTGGCGCACCGACGTGGTCAGCGCCTGGATGGGGCCGCGTTTTCATGCAGTGCAGTACCCCGTGCGCGGCGGCGACATGCAGAACCTGGTCATCATTGTCGAGGGCGCCGCGCCCGATGACCTGGAGCACTGGGACCATGCCGGCAACGGCGCCGATCTGCAGCGGTGCCTGGCCGGTGCGCACCGCCAGCTGCTGGGCCTGGTGGAAGCGGTGAATGCCACAGGCGCTGCCTGGCGGCTCTGGCCGCTGGCAGACCGCGCACCGATGACTGGCCCCCAGGAGATGGCGCAGGGCCTGGTTGCGCTGCTGGGCGATGCCGCCCACCCGATGCGGCCCTACCTGGCCCAGGGTGCGGGCATGGCGATTGAAGATGCGGCCGAGCTGCAGCGTGCCTTGACCATGCATGACCTGGAGATGCCGCTGCGCTTGCGGCGCTATGCGCTCAACCGCTGGCAGCGCAATGCCCGGGTGCAGGCGCGCGCGATCCGCAATGGCGAGATTTTCCATGCACGCGGCCTGGTGGCCCTGGGGCGCGATACGGCGCTGCGCGCCATGGGCGCCAAGCTGATGGATGTGCCCTGGCTGTACCGGGGTGATGGCTCATCGGCCTCGGCGCTGTAGCGCGGGCGCGCCAAGCCGCACAAGCCGCGCCAGGCCCGATGGGGCCTAATGGCGTGCCGGGGCCTGCTGCGCCAGCAGCAGCGGCGACTGTGGCAAAAAGCGGAAGGCCAGGCAGCCCAGCATCAGCATGCCGGCCACAAACAGCATCACATACTGGTAGATCTCGCCGCCGTGCTGCTGCGCGTAGGACGCGACGATGCCCGAGAGCCACTGCATCAGCGCCACACCCAGGAACATCGCCATCGTGTAGACCGACAGCGCGCGGCCGGTGGTCTCCTTGGGGTAGGAGGAGCGCACATCGGCGTACTGCAGCACCGAGTAGCCCGAGGCCAGGCCCATGAACATGATCAGCGCCACGGTGGCCGCAGCATGGTGCACAAAGGCCAGCGCGCAGAAAGTGCAGGCCATCACGGCCGCCCCGGCGATGATGCGGCGCCGGCGGCGTGCCGGGCCCGGGTCCAGCCGGCCAAAGACCGATGGCGTGAACAGCGAGATCATCGACACCACCAAGGCCACATTGCCGGTCGCCACCAGCGAGAAGCCATAGCGGTCGATCAGCATCGGGCTGAGCCAGAGCCCGCGCACCGTCAGAAACGAGGCATAGCCCACCATGCCCATGATGGCGATGGCCCAGGTATGGGGCACCAGCAGCAGGCCGCCAAAACCCTTGACGGCCGTGAGCCAGCTGGGCTTGGGCAGGTCATCGCTGGGCAGATGCGGTTCGTGCACGCGCAAAAAAATCGCTATCCAGGACAGCGCGCAGAGCACGGCCAGCAGGCCAAAGCCCCAGCGCCAGCCGTAGTGCTGCACCAGCCAGGCCAGCGGCGTGCCGGTAAACAGCAGGCCCAGGCCGCCCACGCCCATGCCGACGCCGGACATGAACGCAAAGCGGTCGCTCGGGAAATGGCGCGCAATGAACATCGTGCAGGCCAAAAAGGCCGGCGAGCAGCCAATGCCGATCAGCAGCTGGCCCAGCATCAGCCCGTGGTAGCTGGGCGCGAGCGCCGAGATCAGCGAGCCGGCAATGGCCAGCGGGAAGGCGGTGAGCACGGTCTTGCGCAGGCCATACAGGTCCATGCCCACGCCCATGAACAGCTGCGTGACGCCGAATGACAGGCCAAACAGACCGGCAAAGGCGCCCAGCGACTCGGCCGAGAGCCCGAAATCGGTGCGCAGCCCATCGGCAATGATGGAGGTGACAGTGCGGAAGGCCTGGCTCAGCGAGAAGGCCGACAGCAAGGTCAGCAGCATGGCCCAGAGCAGGGTGGACGAGGGCGCCGCAGGGCGCCCGGTGGGGGAGGGTGTAGGTGGGACCGGCATGGCTGAGAGTGCGGGCAACAAGCCAGGGCCAGAGGGTGCCGGTCCTAATAGAGTCACCAACATAACCTTTGATACGTCGTTCTCAAGCCTTGCAGTACGTCTGTACTGTCTGCGGCTTGATGCCTCGTCTCAACCGCAAACCTTCGGTTTGCTGGGTGATGTCAGTGCCTCTTAATATGCGCCATCGGCCAGCAGGGGGCGGGCGCGGCTTGTTATATGCGACTGTCACTATAGAGGACTCTGGCCGGCTCTGCACGGCGCAGTGTCACTTGGGGCAACCCCTGGGTGGGGTTGCGGCAGCTCACAGGTTGGTGCGCAGCGACCAGATCTCGGGGAAGAGCACCACATCGAGCATTTTCTTGAGGTAGCTCACGCCGCCGGTGCCACCGGTGCCGCGCTTGAAGCCAATCACGCGCTCGACGGTGGTCAGGTGGCGGAAGCGCCAGAGGCGGAAGGCATCTTCGATATCGGTCAGCTTCTCGCCCAGCTGGTAGAGGTCCCAGTATTTGTGCGGATCGCTGTACACGGTGATCCAGGCCTGCTTGACGCCTTCGCTTTCGACATAGGGCTGGCTCCAGTCGCGCTGCAGCGCCTCGGCCGGCACGGCAATGCCTTCGCGGGCCAGCAGCTGCAAGGCAATGTCGTACAGCGATGGCGCTGCGTAGGCCGCCTCTACCTGGGCCAGCAGGTCTGGCCGGTGCGCATGGGGCTTGAGCATGGCGGCATTCTTGTTGCCCAGCGAGAACTCGATGCAGCGGTACTGCGCGCTCTGAAAGCCGCTGGAGTTGGCCAGGTAGGGGCGCATGGCCGTGTACTCGGGCGGGGTCATGGTCGAGAGCACGGTCCAGGCATTGACCAGCTGCTCCATGATGCGCGAGACGCGCGCGAGCATCTTGAAGGCCTCGGGCTTGGTGTTGTCTGCCGGGTTGGCCATGGCCTGCATGGCGGCGCGCAGCTCATGGAGCATCAGCTTCATCCACAGCTCGCTGGTCTGGTGCTGCACGATGAACAGCATCTCGTCGTGCGCGGGCGACAGCGGGTGCTGGGCGTTGAGGATCTCGTCCAGGTGCAGGTAGTCGCCATAGCTCATGTCTTTGCTGAAATCGAGCTGGGCGCGCTCTTCATGCACAATGGATTCGGGCTTGCTGGGGGTGTCTCGCATGGTGTGTGGGGCAGTGCAAGCGGCGTCAATTGCAGCGCAAGAATGGCACTGCACAACCGGGCCGCAAGGCCTAAAGTGGCTGCATCGATTGTACTGAGGTGATTCGCATGAAACCGTCTGCCCCATCCACACCCAGCGCCACTTCGGAGGCCGTGCCGGCGCGCGGCGCTGCCGCTTTGGCCGCCTCCCGCGCGCAGCAAACCCTGGCCGATCCGCGCTGGGCCGAGGTGCAAGGCCGCCAGGCCGCAGCCGACGGCCGCTTTGTCTATGCGGTGCGCAGCACCGGCATTTTTTGCCGGCCCTCCTGCAGCTCGCGCCTGGCCAAGCCCGAAAACGTGCAATTTTTCGACACCGCAGCGCAGGCCCAGGCCGCCGGCTACCGCGCCTGCAAGCGCTGCCAGCCTGAGGCGGCCGCCAAGCCCGGCCATGCGGCCTTGATGGCCCAGCTCTGCGACTGGATCGCCACGGCTGAAGACGAGCCCAGCCTGGCCGAGTTGGCCGAGCGTGCCGGCATGAGCCCCTTCCATCTGCAGCGCGTCTTCAAGGCGGCCGTCGGCGTATCGCCCAAGGCCTATGCCAAGGCCCAGCGCCGCCAGCGCCTGCAAACGGCGCTGGGCGATGCGCAAGAGGCGCCCCGCGTCATCGATGCGATCTTTGATGCCGGCTTTGCCAGCACCGCGCAGCTCTACCGCGACAGCCAGGCCGTGCTGGGCATGACCCCGCGCCAGTACCGCACAGGGGGCGCCGCGCAGCAGATCCGCTTTGGCGTGGCCGAATGCAGCCTGGGCCCCATCCTGGTGGCTGCCACCACGCAGGGCATTTGCGCGATCTTGCTGGGCGACGATGCCGATGCGCTGGTGCAGGACCTGCAGCAGCGTTTTCCCAAAGCCCAACTGGCCGGGGGTGATGCCGCCTTTGAGCGCTGGATGGCCCAGGTCATCGGCTTTGTCGACGAACCCACGCGCGGCCTGGCGCTGCCGCTGGATGTGCGCGGCACCGCCTTTCAGCAGCAGGTCTGGCAGGCGCTGCGGCTGATTCCCGTCGGCAGCACCGTCAGCTACAGCGAGCTGGCACGCAAGCTGGGCATGCCCCAGGCCAGCCGCGCCGTTGCGGGCGCCTGCGCGGCCAATGCGATTGCCGTCGCCATTCCCTGCCACCGGGTGGTGCGCAATGACGGCGGCCTCTCCGGCTACCGCTGGGGCGTGGATCGCAAGCGCGCATTGCTGCAGCACGAGGCCGAGCTGGCACCGCAGGCGCCACGGGTGGCGCGCCATGGCTAAGCGTGCGGCCAGTGCTGCACAAGTTGCGCTGCCGCTGGAGGCTGAGGCCAGCGCAGCGCTGTCGCAATCCGCTGCCCCGGCAAAACCCGATGCAGATGGCGCAGATGTAGCCAGTGAGGCAAGCCTGCAGCGCTACGACTGGGCCGCTGTGGGCAGCCAGCTGGACCGCCAGGGCTGGGGCCTGCTACCCGGTTTGCTGGATGCCGCGCAATGCCAGCAGATGGCCGCGATGTATGGCGAAGCGGCGCATTTTCGCAGCCGCATCCAGATGCAGCGCCACGCCTTTGGCCGGGGCGAGTACCAGTACTTTGCCTACCCGCTGCCAGCGCTGCTGCAGGCCTTGCGCACGGCACTCTATGCCCGCTTGCAGCCCGTGGCGGAGCCATGGCGCGCGCAGCTCGCAGCCGCCGCGCCGCCTTGGCCTGCGCAGCATGCGGCCTTGCTGGCGCAGTGCCATGCAGCCGGCCAGCGGCGGCCCACACCGCTGCTGCTGCGCTATGGCGCGGGCGACTACAACTGCCTGCACCAGGACCTGTATGGCGAACTGGTGTTTCCGCTGCAGGTGATCGTGCTGCTGTCGCAGCCGGGCGAGGATTTTGACGGCGGCGAGCTGGTGCTGACCGAGCAGCGCCCCCGCATGCAGTCGCGCGTGCAGGTGCTGCCGCTGCAGCGCGGTGATGCGGCCATCATTGCGGTGCGCGAGCGGCCGGTGCAGGGCGCACGCGGCAGCTACCGGGTGCAGCACCGGCATGGGGTCTCCACCGTGCTGCGGGGCGATCGCCATACCTTGGGCATTGTGTTCCACGATGCAGAGTAAGCGCTGAAACAGCCCCGACTTCATCGCCCAGCTTCCATCCTCTATAGTGGGGATCCACGGCAGCCGCCGCCATCTACCGACCACGCCATGCCCCTGGTTCTGCGCACCCAAGTCGCCCTGCCTGCCAACTACCGCCCGCAGGACATGCTGGCCCTGCATGCCCGCGATGCCCTGCAGGCGTCAGAGAAGGTCGAAGGGTTGCGCGTCAGCAAGGGCTTGGTCTGGCAGGGGCAGCCTGCGCTGCTGCAGCTGGAGATGGTGGATGGCGCAGCGCGCGCGGTCGCCAGTTTGGCAGTCGATGGCACAGCGCCGACCGGCAACGACCCCGCTGCACTCGATGCGATGCTGGCGCGCATGCTGGGCCTGGGCGATGGGGCGGACCAGCTGGCACTGCAGCATGGCCAGCACCCGGTGCTGGGCCCCTTGTTGCTGAGCCAGATGGGGCTGCGTGTGCCCGCCAGCAGCAGCCCGTTTGAGGCCCTGGTCTGGGCCATCACCGGCCAGCAGATCAGCGTGGCAGCGGCCATTGCGCTGCGCCGGCGCCTGATTGCAGCCACGGCCGTGCAGCACAGCAGCGGCATGCTCTGCCACCCCGATGCCGCCGCGCTGGCGGCGCTGACGCCCGAGCAATTGCGGGCAGCGGGCTTCTCGGTCAGCAAGATCGCGACCTTGGAGCGCGTCTGCGCCGCCGTGCTGGACGGCAGCCTGCCGCTCGATGCCTGGGCCGCCCAGCCCTTGCAGGCGCAAGACGCCCAGGCGATTGAAGATGCGCTGCTGGCCATCAAGGGCATTGGCCCCTGGACCGTGCATTACGCGCTGCTGCGTGGCTTTGGCTGGCTGGATGGCAGCCTGCATGGCGATGTGGCGGTGCGCAATGCGCTGGCCCGCTTGCTGGATGTGCCCAGCGTCTCGCAGCGCGAGGCCGAGCAGTGGCTGGGTGCGTTCGCACCCTGGCGGGCGCTGGTGGCGGCCCACCTCTGGGCCAGCCTGTCGGCCAAAAGCTACTGAGGACTGGCTTCAAGGGCCTGCAGCGTACCGCCACTGGCCGGGCGCAGCAGGCCCAGCACCACCAGGGCCGAGACCGTGGCTATCGCCGCCAGCACATACAGCAGCTGCGCAAAGGCCTGGCCATAGGCATGTTGCAAACCCAGCGCCGCTGCCGCATCGGGCTGGGCGGGCAGCAAGGCCAGCGCCTGGCGCAGCTCGCCCATCGCCAACTGCTGGGCGGCGGTTTGCAGGCTGGCCGCATCCAGCACCGCCGGCAGATGTGGGGTTATCAAGCCGGCCAGCATCGCCGTCACCATTGCCAGCGCAATACCTTCACCGGCCACCCGCACGGTGCTGAAGATGCCGGTGGCCATGCCCGCGCGCTCCTGGGGCACGAGGCTTACCGACAGCCCATCCATCAGGCCCCAGGGCAGACCCGCGCCGCTGCCGATCAGCAAGAGCGGTAGCACCCTTGCCATTCCCCCTGCATCCACAGGCACCTGCGCCAGCCACACCAGGCCCCCGGCGGCCAGCAGCAAGCCAGCGGCCGAAATAGGGCCGGCGTGGAACCAGCGCGTGAGCCAGGCTGCTACCAGCGGCACCACCAGCATCGGGGCCGACAGCGCCAGCATCCACCAGCCCGCTGCCACCTCGCTGTAGCCGGCAATGCCGATCAGCTGCAGCGGCAGCAGCACCAGCAGCACCACATAGCAGTAGCAGGTCGCAATGGGCAGCACCTGCACACCGATAAAGCGCGGGTAGCGGAACAGGCTCAGGTCCAGCATCGGCCGGGCCACGCGCCGCTCCACGGCGATGAAGAGCAGCAGCGCAAGGATGGATGCCAGCAGCAGCGCGATGACCTGCGGACTGCGCCAGCCCAGCGCGGCGGCCTGCACCATGCCCAGCGTCAGCAAGACCAGCATGCTGGTGAACAGCAGCGCACCGGGTACATCCAGCCCCTGGGCCTGCGGGTCGCGCGACTCGCGCATCGCGACCATGCCGACTAGCAAGGCCAGCAGCCCCAGGCCGGTGCAGAGCGCAAAACCGGCCTGCCAGCCGGTGTGCTCGATCAGCCAGCCCGTCAGCAGCGGGCCAAAGGCCAGGCCGGTGCCAAAGGTGGTGCCTAGCAGGCTGAAGGCCTGGGCGCGCTGGGCCGGCGCAAATTCCTGCGCCAGTGCGGCCGTGCCGCCGGCCAGCGTTGCAGCTGCGGCCACCCCTTGCAGCGCACGCAGCAGGTCAATCTGCCAGACGCTGCGCGCCAGCACCAATGCCAGGCCCGCGAGGCAAAAGGTCGACAGACCCAGCAAAAACAGCCGCTTGCGCCCCCACTGGTCGGCCACTGCGCCAGCGGCCATCAGGCAACTGCCAAAGCCCAGCATGAAGGCATTGGTGATCCAGCCCAGGCTGCTGGCGCTGCCGCCCAGTGCACGGCCAATCGCCGGCGTGGCCACGGCCCCGCCAGAAAAGCTGAGTGGCAGCACCAGCGCTGCCAGACAAACGGATGCCAGAACCACCCAGGGCCCGCGCCAGGCGGAGGGTAAAACACGGTGCATAGCCAACTCCTGCAAAAACACGCTGTGCAGCTTAATGAGGAATAGATTGCCAATAAACAGGCCGATCGTTGTTTGATTAACAACCAAATTTCCGTAATATGCGCGCATGGACAACCTGAACCACATCGCCGCCTTTGTGCAGGCGGCCGAGCGCCGCAGTTTTGTGGCCGCTGCCCGTGCCTTGGGCATCTCGGCATCGGCCGTCGGCAAAAGCGTGGCCAAGCTGGAGGCGCAGCTGGGCACGCAGCTGCTGGTGCGCACCACGCGGCGCGTGTCGCTGTCGCATGAGGGCGAGCTGATGTACACGCACTGGCGCCGCATCCTTGATGACCTGCAGGATGCGCAGGCGCTGCTGTCGAGCACGCAAAGCAGTCCCCGGGGCCTGTTGCGCATTGGCCTGCCCACCATTGGCTACCGCTTCTTGCTGCCGGTGATTCCAGACTTCCGTGCGCGCTACCCGGATATCGCGCTGGACCTGGACTTCAACGACCGGCTGGTCGATGTGGTCGAGGCGCGCCTGGATGCGGTGATCCGCAGCGGGATGCTGGCCGACTCCAGCCTCAGCGCCCGGCGCCTGGGCCTGTTCCGCTTTGTGCTCTGCGCATCCCCCGCCTATCTGGCGCAGCGCGGCCGGCCCCAGCGCCCCGAGGAGCTGGCGGCGCATGACTGCCTGCGTTTTCGCTTTCCCACCTCAGGCAAGCTGCAGCCCTGGCAGATGGGCGGTGACACGGCCGAGGCGCAGCAGGATGCCGCTGCCCACCCGCCGGCGCTGACCTGCAACAACATGGAGGCCTTGCGCGGCGCGGCGATCGGGGGCCTGGGCATTGCCTATATGCCCGATTTTCTGGCCCGCGATGCGCTGGCCGATGGCAGCTTGGAGACGGTGCTGGACGACTGTCTGACCTATTCCGGCCAGTTCAGCATCCTCTGGCCCTCGGGCCGGCTGATGTCGCCGCGCCTGCGCGTGTTTGTGGACTTTGTGGCCGAGCGGCTGTTCCAGCCACCGTCGCCATAAAGCCCATCGAGGCCAGGCGCCGGGGCATCAGCCGCCGTGTGCCGGAGCTGCCACCAGCAGGATGAAATGCGCGACGCCTCGGCCTTCGTTGGCAAAGTGGTGCTCGGTGTCCATCGCCAGCTGGGCGCTGTCACCCGTCTGCAGCAGCACGGAATCAGCACCGGTAAAGACGCGCAGGCTGCCGGTCTCGACATAAAACACCTCGCGCGTGCCCGGGCGGTGCGGCGCGAAGTAGCTGGAGGTCTGGCCCGGCGGCACCGCATAGTGCAGCAGCTCCAGCCCCGGCAGCGGGCGGGCCAGCGCCAGGCGCACGATACCGGTGTCCTCATGCACAAAGCGCGCATGTTCGCCCGCGCGGGTGATCTGCGCCGGGGCAGGGCTTTGCACCAGATCGCTCAGCTCGCAGCCCAGGCCGCGCGCAATGGCCATCGCGTTGCGCAGGCTCACGCTCAGTAGCCCCCGCTCCACCCGGGACAGCGCCCCGGAAGTCACGCCACTGGCCTGCGCCAACTGGTCCAGGGTGATGGCCAGCTGGGCGCGGCGGGCGCGCACCGCCAGGCCGAACTGCAGGTCGGAGTCCGCGCTGGGTGGGGAGTTTTCAGTCGACATGGATTGACTATATTTCGTGTAGGAAATATTATTTGCCTATATGCAATTTCAACAAGAGCTCTCCCAATGTACCTGTTATTGAGTGCGTCGCCGGTCCTGGCCGTTATCGCCGGGTTGCTGCTGGGCCTGCGGTCGCTGTATGCAGCGCTGATCGGCGTGGCGTTGGCGCTGGCCGGCTGTGTGATGGCGTTTCCGCTCAGCACGCCCGCAGCGCTGCAGGCACTGGCCAGCTGGATGCCGGTGCTGGTCGAGGTGCTGCTGATTGTGGGCGGGGGCCTCTTGCTGTCCGAAGTGCTGCGCGCCGCCGGCGCGCAAAAAGCGCTGGCGCAATGTGTGATGGGCCGCACCGGTGAAGGCGTGGGCGCCGTGCTGCTGGTGGTGCATGGCGTCACGCCCTTTGCCGAATCGCTGACCGGCTTTGGCATTGGCATCACGATTGGCATTCCGCTGCTGGCGCACAGCGGGTTGCCGGCGCGCAAGATCGCGCTGATTGGCCTCTTGGGCCTGTGCGCCGTGCCCTGGGGTTCGATGGGCCCGGGCACCTTGGTTGCCGCGACGATGGCCGGGCTGTCATTTGATGCGCTGGGCGTGGCCTCAGCAGCAGTGAGTGTGATCCCCATGGTGGTGGTGGGTGTGGCCGCTGCCTGGCTGGCCAGCGCGCCGGGCCGGCGTGCGGGGGCCATGCTGCAAGGTGCGCTGTCGGGCCTGATGCTGGCGCTGGCCATCGGGCTGAGCAATGCGGTGCTAGGTACCTCAGCCGCAGGTGCTCTGGGCGCTTTGCTGATGACCGCGCTCTGGCTCTGGTTGGGCCGTCGGGGCGCAGGCGCTTGTGCGGGCGATGCCACTGCGCCGCTGGGCGCCCTGGGCTGGCGCGCGCTGGCCGCCTATGGCTTGCTGCTGCTCGGTGTGCTGGTGGCAGGGGCCGTGCTGCGCGCCTTGCAAGCTGCGGGTGCCTGGCATTTGCTGGCATCCCCTGCTCTGTGGCTGTTTGTGGCGGCGGCCTGGTTTGCGCGCGGCCTGCCAGCGCCCAGCAGCCTGCAGCGGGTGTGGCAGTCCTGGCGCCAGGTGGCACCCGTGACGGGGCTGTTCATCGTGCTGGGCGTCGTGATGGCGGTATCTGGCATGGCCGCGCAACTGGCCCATGCCTTGGCGCAGGGCGGTAGCGCCTATGTGTTTGCGGCGCCTTTTGTGGCTGCCCTGGGCGGCTTTTTGACTGGCTCCAACACGGGGGCCAATGCGATGTTTGCCGCCACCCAGGCCGAGATTGCGCAGGCCTTGGGCGTCGCGGTGCTGCCCTTTATGGCGGTCCACAATGTCAGTGCAGCGCTGCTGCTGATGGCATCGCCCGGCAAGGTGGAGATGGCCTGCCAGCTGGTGCCCGGGGAGGCGCAGGCCGAGCGCGCCTGGGTGCAGGCGAAGGTGCTGCTGGTCACCGGGCTGGCGGTGCTGTTGATGGCAGCGCTGAATGTGCTGCTCAGCGCCGTTCTGCAGCAGCCTTAGGCGCCAGTGTGGTCACCAGTTCGGGCAGCTGTGGCTGGGTCTGGCGCGCCGAGGTGCTGCTGAGCCAGCGGCCCAGGTGCTTGCGCTGGCAGACCTGCAGCTCGCTCAGCAGCGCATGGCTGGGGTCGGGGATATGCCAGCGGCTGCGCAGGTCGGCCTGCATGCGCAGCAGCAGATGGGCCGTCATCTCGGCATCGGCGAGCGCCCGGTGGGCCTTGTCGGCCGGCGGTAATTGCAGATGGCGCACGATCTTGCCCAGCGAGTGGCTGGGCGCCTCGGGGTAGAGGCGGCGCGACAGCAACACCGTGCAGGCAAACAGGCTGCCGACAGGCGCTGCGGCCGGGCTGGCTGCGCAGCCTGCGCGCTCCAGCTCATCCAGCCAGAACTTGCTGTCAAACGATGCGTTGTGTGCCACCAGCGGCGCCGTGCCGACAAAATCTGCTGCCTCGCGCATCACCTGCTCAGCGGGCGCTGCCGCCTGCAGCATGGCCGTGGTGATGCCGGTGAGCTGCGTGATAAAGCTGGGCATGCGCTGGCCGGCATTCATCAGGTTTTGGTAGCGGTCGACGATACGGCCGTTCTCGACCATGACGATGCCGACCTCGGCCGCCCGCGCGCCATGCGCCGGGCTCATGCCGGTGGTTTCAAAGTCGAGAATGGCGATGCGTTCGGACATGGCGGGGCAGGTGCTGGAGGTGCTCGGCAATCAGGTCACCGCATGGATGCGGTTGAACTCGGGCTTTTGCCACTCGCCCGATTCCAGCACCTGGCGCAGGTGCTCGACCGCGTTCCACACGTCCTCAAAACGGGTGTAGAGGGGGGTGAAGCCAAAGCGCAGAATGTCCTTGTGCGGGCCGTTGCCGCCATCGCCCTTGCGGAAGTCGCCGATAACGCCCCGAGCGATCAGCGCCTGCACGATGGCGTAGGCGCCGCTGCCCTGGCCGTCCACGCCCGCGCCGTCGTCGCGCGTGAGGCACACCTGCGAGCCGCGCGCAAAGATATCGCGTGGCGTGGCCAGGCCCAGACCGTAGCCGGCGCAGCGGGTCTCCACCAGCTCGATGAACAGGTCGGTCAGTGCGATGGACTTGCGGCGCAGCGCCGTCATGCCGCCGTATTTCTCGGCTTCGGTAAAGATGTCCAGGCCGCACTGCAGCGCCGACAGCGCAATCATCGGCTGGGTGCCGCACATGTAGCGGCGGATGCCGGCGGCTGGCTGGTAGTCGCTGGTGAAGGCAAACTGCTCGGCATGGCCAAACCAGCCCGACAGCGGCTGCCAGAACTTGTCGGTATGGCGCGCATGCACCCAGACAAAGGCCGGGGCGCCGGGGCCGCCGTTGAGGTACTTGTAGCTGCAGCCCACCGCGTAGTCAGCGTTGGCGGCGTTCAGGTCCACCGGCACGGCGCCGGCGGCATGGGCCAGGTCCCAGACGGTCAGCACGCCCTGGGCATGCGCATCGCGCGTGACCTGGGTCATGTCGTGCATATGGCCGGTGCGGTAGTTCACGTGGCTGAGCAGCAGCACGGCTACGTCGGTGGTCAGGCAGGCGGGCAGCTCCTCGGGCTCGATCAGCACCAGCTCCAGGTTGTGCTGCTTGCACAGCGACTCGGCGATGTACAGATCGGTGGGGAAGTTGCTGCGCTCGCTGATCACCTTGGTGCGCGGCGCCGGGTCGGAGAACTCCTGCTGCGACAGGCGGATGGCCGCGCTCAGCACCTTGTAGAGGTTGACCGAGGTGGTGTCGGTGAACACGACTTCGCCAGGCTTGGCGCCAATCCAGGGCGCAAACTGGTCGCCCAGGCGCTGGGGCAGGTCGATCCAGCCGGCATCGTTCCAGCTGCGGATGAGGCCCTGGCCCCATTCACGCTGCACCACATCGGCCACGCGCGCGGCCGTGGCCTTGGGCAGCGGGCCCAGCGAGTTGCCGTCCAGGTAGATCACGCCGTCGGGCAGGTCGAACAGATGGCGCAGCGGCGCCAGCGGCTCATGCTGGTCAACGTCGCGGCAGGCTTCCAAGGTGGTCATGGCTATGTCTCTTTGTCAAGGGTGGCGGGCAGGCGCTGGTGGGTCAGGCGCCTGCCGCAAGGGATGGGGTGGTTCAGACCGAGGCCTGATTGTAGGTGCCGGGCAGCGAGCGCAGCACGGCGCGCACCGGCGAGGCATCGGCCTGCACGAGCTTGAGCGGCAGCGCGATCAGCTCGTAGTCGCCTTCGGGCACGGCGTCCAGCACCAGGTTCTCCAGCACGCGCATGTCGTGGCGGCGAATGGTCTGGTGGCTGGGCAGGGCCTTGCTGTCGGCCGGGTCGATGCTGGCGGTGTCAATGCCGATCAGCCGTACGCCCAGCGCAGCCAGGCGCTCTACGGTCTCGGCCGCATAGCCGGTCAGGCCCGCATCCCATTGGGTTTGCGGCATCTGCTGGTAGGTGCGCACCAGCACGCGCTCGGGCAGGTCGTCGCGTATCGCGTGTTCGATGTGCTGCCACTCAATCAGCGGGCCGCAGCCAATCGCATGGACCACACGGCAGCGGCCCAGATAGGGCGCCAGATCGACCTGGCCGATGGTGGCGCCATCGGGCGCATAGTGCAGCGGCGCATCGGCGTGGGCCCCTGCATGCGGGGTGCTGGTGATGCTGGCCACATTGACCGGGCAACCCGGCCCGATACTGGCCACCCATTGCTGCTGGTAGGGCGTGTCGCCGGGGAACACCGGCATGCCGACGTAGACGGGCGGCGAGATGTCCCACAGGGTTGGCTCGGAATGAGGCGTGTTTGGCATAGCTATGCAATGTATCAGCGCTTGCGGTACCAGATCAGGTAGACGGCGGTCATCACCAGCAGCATGGGCACGCCGATCAGGGTGGTCATGTGGAACACATCGGTGAAATAGGTGGTGATGATCACGGCCAGCATCAGCACGGCGCCCAGCAGGGTCAGCACCGGAAAGCCCCACATGCGGAACTGCAGGCGCTCGCCCGGATGCTCGCGCTGCCAGCGGCGGCGGAAAAAGAGGTGGGTAACAAACACCATGAACCAGGCAAACATGGCGCCGAACATCGAGATCGACATCATCAGGGTGAGCGACTCCTCGGGCTTGAGCACGTTGAGCACCATGGCCACCGCCATGCCCAGGCAGGAGATCGCAATCGCGCCCATCGGCACGCCCCGGCTGTTGACCTTGCCCAGCGCTGCTGGCGCATAGCCGCCGCGCGAGAGGCTGAACATCATGCGCGAGGTGACATAGAGCTGCGCATTCATCGCCGAGAGGCTGGCCACCAGCACCACAAAATTGAGCACGCTGGCCGCGCCGGGAATGCCGACGATCTCCATCACCTTGACGAAGGGGCTCTTGTCGGTGCTGGCATGGCTCCAGGGCACGATGGCCAGCATCAAAGCCAGCGACAGCAGGTAGAACAGCACCAGGCGCAGCACCGTGGTCTTGAACGCCGAGGTGACCGCCTGGCGCGGGTTCTGCGCCTCACCGGCGGCAATCGCGATCGACTCCAGGCTGAGGTAGCTGAAGATGGCGATGATCACCCCCACCCAGGTGCCCCACCAGCCATTGGGGAAAAAGCCCCGGTCTGCGGTGTAGTTGGAAAAACCCACACCTTCGGGCCGCGAGCCGAACACCACATAGGCGCCGATCAGGATAAAGGCGACGATGGCCACGACCTTGACCATGGAGAACACATACTCCATCTGCCCAAAGGCCTTGACGCTGGTGGCATTGACGGCGGCCAGCACGACCGAGAACAGCGCCACCCAGACCCATTGCTCCACCTCTGGGAACCAGTACTTCATGTACTTGCCAACGGCGGTGACCTCCATCCCTACCGCCAGCACCACGGCCGCCCAGTAGGCATAGCGCACCACAAAGCCGGCGAGGGGGCTGAGGTAGTGCTCGGCATAAGCGCCAAACGAGCCGCTGGTCGGGTGCGCGACGGTCATCTCGGCCAGGCAGCCCATCAGCAGCAGGCCGATGAGCGCGCCGATGGCATAGCTGATGAGCACGCTGGGCCCGGCAAAGCCGATGGCAAAGGCGCTGCCCATGAAGAGGCCGGTGCCGATGGCGCCGCCAATGGCGATCATCGTCATTTGGGCGGCAGTGAGTTGCTGCAGCAGCCCGCGTTCGCGGCGGGCAATCGATTCAAAAGGGGACACGGGTTTTTGCTTGTTGTGGCTGGGGTGGCGCTGTGGCGGCTTTGCTGGCCGCTGGTGCGCGGGGAAGGTGGGGATTTTAGGATTTGTGCCAAATCCATGTTGGGTGTTTGTTTGCTTGTTATGCCTTTGGCTTTGATATGACTTGCTGGCCGGGTCTCGCCCCGGCGGGCGAGGTACTTTTCTTGCGCGGCCAAGAAAAGTACCCAAAAGAAGGCCGCCCCTGCTGCTTGCGACCCTTCGCGTTGCGAAGGGCAACCTGTGTCGTGGCGTTTGCGGGGTATGCCGCGAAACTCACTACGCGCCGTAGGCGCTCCGTTCGGACAGACGCGGCAAGCTAGTTGACGATGCACTGGCACTCTTCGGTGCCAGCGCCACCCCGTAAACGCCACGACCCAGGCGCATGCAAAAGGGGGGATTAGGGATGGCTTCGTTGATGGTGGAGGATGCTGTCTTTTTCTGGTCGGCTGACCGTTGTGCTTGTTTATCGGATCTGCATACTACTGCGTAGGGCAGCTGGCCGGGTCTCGCCCCGGCGGGCGAGGTACTTTTCTTGCGCGGCCAAGAAAAGTACCCAAAAGAAGGCCGCCCCTGCTGCTTGCGACCCTTCGCGTTGCGAAGGGCAACCTGTGTCGTGGCGTTTGCGGGGTATGCCGCGAAACTCTCTACGCGCCGTAGGCGCTCCGTTCGGACAGACGCGGCAAGCTAGTTGACGATGCACTGGCACTCTTCGGTGCCAGCG
>NZ_JBBGZC010000018.1:0-85588 GCF_037479395.1 Comamonas sp. MYb21
GGGCTATCGCCCATCGAGTTTGAACAGCGCCATTCCCAACGGCTCAAGAGTGTCTAGCCAAGTCGGGGCGATTCAGATATAGCACTCAAGCTATACAAGCGCGTGTTGATCGCTTGGGCTTCCGACTCCGTCAGCACCAGGTCGTCGGTGAAGCCGCAAGCCCGCCGGAGCCTGCAAATGTCGTGAATGTCCAGAGGCTGGTCGCCATGGCCCGCGATGGCCCGGATGACATCGGCGTAAGCGCTATCCAGGCCGGAGGCATCCGAGCTGGTATCTATGGATGCAGCGGCTTTGGCTGCCGCACGGGCAGCTTGGGGCATGCTATTCATGATGACGCCTCCTGACTCCGGGACAGGTTGCGCAGTGGAGGAAGTGCGTGTACGACCATGTTCAGCGCGTTGTGCGCGTCGGGATGGAGTTGGATACGGGCGGATTCGCCCAGGCGAGAAGTGGGCGCAGAGATGCGCGCGAGGGAAGACTGAGCCATGGTGGACTCCAAGCAGTGTGATTTGCAAAAACCACCACCCGGACGCCAATCAGGGCGGCAGCTCGAGCAGGTTGGCGTACCGGACACCGCTTGCGCAAACCGGCGAGCCTCGCGGCTCCCTGCCCGAGCCGCCATAAAAGGGGCACGAACAAACAAGCCGCAGGTACTCTGCGGAGGAGACTGCGGCTTGCGTCGCAGCAATGTGACAGGACGCCAATCCCGGCTGTGCTTGACTGGCGCAGCGGCGTAACTGTAGCACGGCAGGAATGGGAGTGTTTAGGTGTGCCGCATTATTGGCCCCCTCTTCTGCCCGAGCCTCTCGGTCCTCCTCAATGAAGCGGTACCGGCCCGGCCGGATCGGTAAGCCGTCACGGTCTATGGCATTGATGCGCTCCAACTCACTGGCGATGTGTGGGGTCAGTGCTTGGGCGTTTAAGGAGATAAACTCAGCGCCCTCAGGCTGGCGTTAGAGGACTTTTTCGTGCTTGGTATTGCTTCGTCGCGCGTAGGCGTTTCAACAAGCCCTCATAACCGCATTCCCAACCAGATAACGGTTTGTGTCGATGCAGCGACCACCGGCGTCAACACTTTGGGCCAGAACTGGCCAGGCGCCAGATGCACGACAGACTGCTCCAGATGCTGCTCTTCATCCGCCACGATTTTTGCAATGGCCGCAACCGCTGCATCATCCTGACCTTCCAGCAAGTGGATTTGGTGCTTCAAGTGGCCCAGCACTACGCGCTCTACAGCAGCGGTCGTTGCGGAAATCGCCTGCAATCCCAAAAGTGCCGTTATCGAGCCCAGTGCAAATCCACCCAGTCCGCACAACCAGTAGCTGCGGCACCGGCTGAAACCTCTGCGCTGAAGCTCGTCCCAGAAGATGCTGCGATGCGATTCTTCATGCGCCTTGAATGCCTGGAGCGTTGTAACGATGGATGGCGCAGTCCATCGCGCGACCAGGATCTGAGCGGCATAGATGTTGACAGCGCCATGCTCCCCTGCATGGTTCACCTTAAGTACTCGCCCGGCAAAGTCTTTCGCCTTCATAGATGGGTGAATTACCTAAAGCCCTGTGTTGCGCAGATCATGGCGCCATCAGCCATGTCGTCAGCGGCGCTAACACCTCTAGACACTTTCAATAATTTCTTGGTACCACGACGAGGGACAGGCACTCACAAAAGTATGTCGAGCCTGTTCTGCTTCATTGTTTTTCCCAGCAAGCCTCAGATCATAGATATTTGAAATGGCAATCTGGCACTCTTTATTCCATTTGGTGTCAGCCTTCGCAATTTTTAGAACCAAAACATCCATGCCCTCTAGAGAGAATTTCTCATCAGGCAAGAGATCTGCGCAAAGTAATTTCAAAAGACCGATCTGCGTATCGTCAACGGTGGTACCTGGCGGTATTTCGCCTAGCTTATAGCGCGCGATGAGTTCAAATGCGCTTTTCAAATCATCGTCTCTCATATGCACCTCCAGACAATTGTCAGAACCCATCAGTCTAGCCCCCACCCAAGGCCACCACCGGCTCCAACCGCGCCGCCTGCCGCGCCGGCATCCAGCCAAACACCAAGCCGGTCACCACCGCGCAGCCAAAAGCCAGCAGCATCGCACTGACCGAAAGCACCACAGCGCCCCCCAAAAAGACCAGCACCGCGCCAATCAACACCCCAAGTAACACGCCCACGGTCCCGCCCACCATGGTTACCAGCACCGCCTCGGTCATGAACTGGCGCTGAATATCCCACTGGCGTGCGCCAGTTGCCATGCGGATGCCGATCTCGCGCGTGCGCTCTTTCACGGCCATCAGCATCACGTTCATCACGCCGATACCGCCGACCAGCAGCGAGACGGCGGCGATCAGGCTGAGCATGGTGGTCATCGAATCCTTGGCCTGGGCTGCAGCCTGCAGGCGGGCGGCAGCGTTGGCCACATAGAAGTCTTCGCGGCCGTGGCGCAGGCGCAGCAGGTTTTCGATCGCCGCTTGCGCGGGCAGCACGCTTTGGGAATCGCGGGCCTGGATAACGGTGTAGTGCGGGTCAAAACTTTTGCCGTTGGGGAAGATGCGCAAGATGCCCGAGCGGTAGGGAACGACGACCAGGTCGTCCTGGCTCTGGCCGCCATCGCCTGCGCCTTTTTCTGACATGACACCCACCACCTGAAAAGGCGTGGTGCCAATCAGCAGCAGCTCGCCCAGCGCTTTGCGGCCTTCAAAAAAGCGCTCATGCACCTTCTTGCCAATCACCACGACGGGGGCCAGCTCCGCATCCTCGGCGTCGGTAAAAAAGCGCCCTTGCGCCACGGGCCAGTTGTGGATGGCTGGCCAGGCGCTGGTGGCGGCGATGGTGTCGCCCTGCCAGGCCACATTGCCGTAGCGCACGGTGGCCGGGTCGCGCGCTACCGGCATGGCATGGGCCACCTCGGGCAGCTGTTCTACTGCCTCCAGGTCCGCCAAGGTCGTCACGCCAGTCGGCCCGCCTTGCGGCGGTTTGCGGTTGTTGATGTACATCACCGTCGCTCCCATCGCGCCCATGCGTGCCACCACCTCCTGGCGGGCGCCCATGCCGACGGCCAGCATCACGATAACCGAGGCCACGCCGATGACGATGCCCAGCAGGGTCAAGGCCGTGCGTGCGCGGTGGATGCGCATGGATCGCCAGGCCGAGCGCAGCGCTTCGCGCAGGTCGGCGAAGGGTTGGGTGCCATACTTCTGCATTGCCTCGTCCATATCTGGCGGTGGCAAGGCGGCCTGCGATGGCGCTTTGGCCGGGTTAGCGTTGCTGTCGCTGACGATGCAGCCGTCCCGGATCTCGATCACGCGGCGGGCCTGCGCCGCTACCTTGCGGTCATGGGTGATCAAGACGATGGTGTGGCCGGCATCGGCCAGCTCGTGCAGCAGGGCGATCACCTCGGCGCCGCTTTGGCTGTCGAGCGCGCCGGTGGGTTCATCGGCCAGGATGATGCGGCCGCCGTTCATCAAGGCCCGCGCAATCGATACCCGTTGCTGCTGTCCGCCCGACAATTGATTCGGCCGCAGATGCCGTTTGTCTGCCAGCCCCAGCCGGCTGAGCAAGGCCTGTGCACGCGATTCCCGCGCTGGCCTTGCGCTGCCCGCATAGACGGCGGGCATCTCCACATTTTCTTGGGCCGAGTCGGTCGCTATCAGGTGGTAGCCCTGGAACACAAAGCCAAAGGCCTCGCGCCGCAGCCAGGCCAGCGCGTCGGCATCCAGCGCCGCCACATCGCTGCCATTGAAGTGGTAGCTGCCTTCGCTCGCCCGGTCCAGGCAACCGAGCAGGTGCATCAGCGTGGATTTGCCCGAGCCCGATTGGCCGACGATGGCGACAAACTCTCCGGCCTGGATGGACAGATCAATGCCATGCAGCACCTCCACCTCGGGCCGGCCGCTGCTGCTGCCGCCATAGCGTTTGCGGATGCCGCGCAGTTCGATCAGCGGTGGGGGCAACGGTGCCTCCAGGTGCTGGTGCTGGTGCTGGTGCTGGTGCCGGGGCCCGCCTCAGCCGCTGGGATCGCAGTCTCTGGCAGTCGCTCAGTAGTCATAGCGCAAGGTCATCGCAAAGCTGCGCGGCGTGCCCACAAACACGCCGCCGTAGTTGTTGTTGGTAGGGATCGACTGGTAGTAGTGCTTGTCCAGCGCGTTGCGCACGTTCAGCTGCAGGCGCAGATGGTTGTTGAACTGGTAGGCCGCATGCAGGTTGAGCAGCGCATAGCCGCCTTGCTGGATGCGATAGCCGCTGCCGCTGTACGACATGGCGCTTTGCGCCTGCACATTGCCGCCCAGGCGCCACTTCCCGCCGGGCAGGCGGTAGTCGGTCGATACCTTGAAGATCCTGCGCGGCAAGGTGGTGTTGTAGGGCAGGCCGTTATTGGGGCCGGCCACGTATTTCGGATCGCTGTAGGTAAAGCCGGCGGCCAGGTTCCAGCCGGGGGTGGGCGAGCCCGACACCTCCAGATCAATGCCCCGGTTGCGCACCTTGGCGCCTTCGGTGTAGCAACGGGTGGCACCGGTCAGACCGCAGGTCGAGGCCATGTTCAGGGCGACTGGCAGGTTCAGCTGGTCGGTCTGGAACAGGGCCACGGCCGTCTGCAGGCGGCCATCGAAGAACTGGCTCTTCATCCCCACTTCGTAGTTTTTGCCCTTGACCGGCGCCAGCAGGCCGTTCGGGCTGTAGTACTGCTGGATCGAGTAGATGTCGGTGTAGCTGGCGTAGAGCGCATGCGCAGCGCTCAGGTCATAGACCGCGCCCGCATACGGAATCACCTGCCGGCCCGAGTCGAAGGACGCGTTGGTGTAGGGGCTGCGCGATGCATAGTCCGACCAGCTGAGGCGGCTGCCGATGATAAAGCTCAGCGCATCCGTCGCGCGCAGGAGGGTGGCCACGGCTGCGCCCTTCTCATTGCGCTCCAGTGCATAGGTGGTGGGCGTGCGGCTGAAACCCGGCACGCGGATCGACGAGAAATCAAAGCTGCTGATATCGATCGTCTGCGAGCCCTGGGCCGCAAAGATGTCGTAGTCAAAATTGTCCCGGCGGCGGCTCAGGCTCAGCATCAGCTGGTGCTCGCGGCCAAACAGTGTGTAGGGGCCGGTGGCATGCAGGTCAAAGGCGACTTGCTTGTCCTGGTACTCCGCATCCACCCAGGACAGGGTCTGGCCGGTGTCCGAGACGCGCGCCGGGTAGTTGGCGACAAAGCTGGCGTCAGAACGCACGGCATTGAAGGCGGCCGTCAGGCTCCAGCCATTGTCCAGGCGGTGCTTGATGTCGCCAAAGACGCTGTAGTTATCGCGGTTGAGGTGCGCGCCCGCGCCAGACAGCGAGGCCGAGCGGTCCAGATCGTAAAAGGTGCCATCTGCCCGCGTGTTGAAGCCGCCCCAGTCATAGCCCTGGTGGTTGTCGCGCTGGGCGCTGAAGCCCAGGCTGGCCGTGGTTGCGCTGCCCAGGTCGGCCTCTACGATGGCGTAGAGCATGCGGTTGTCGGCTTCGGCCCCCTGCTTGAAGCTGTTGGCCTGGTTGTCGAACACCACGGCACGGCCGCGCAAGCTGCCAGCGGCATTGAGCGGGCCGGACACATCGAGCTGCGCACGGTAATCCGCCCAGGAGCCCGCGCCCAGCTCGGCGCTCATCTGGAACTCGCGCGTAGGCCGCTTGCGCACCAGGTTGATGACGGCCGACGGATTGCCCGAGCCTTGCAGCAAGCCATTGGCGCCACGCACCACCTCGACCCGGTCATAGATCGCCATGTTGTTGAGCGACATGGCATCGGCTGAAAAACTCTCGGCCATGCTGGTGGACATGCCGTCGATCTGCAGGTCGGTGATCTGGAAGCCGCGCGAATAGAAGTAAGAGCGCTCGGTGCCCAGCTTGCTGTAGGTCACCCCGGGCAGCGCTTCGGTCACATCGTCGAGCGACTGCATATTGGCGTCGCGCATCTGCTGCTGCGTCACCACGCTGACCGACTGCGGCGTCTCGCGGATGGACAGGTCCATCTTGGTGGCCGTACGGACCTTGTGGGTGGTGTAGGCGCCCGTGCCCTCGGTCACGCCACTCGCGTCGGACTGGGCAGTGACCGTCACCGTCGACAAGGTAGCTGCATCCCGGGGATCGGCGGTCGGCGCTTTTTTGACGATCACCTCGGCGCCCTGCAGCTCCGCGACCAGGCCGCTGCCCAGTAGCACCCGGTCCAGCGCCTGCCGGGGCGTGAGGTTGCCTGCCACGGCAGGCGCCTGCTTGCCTGCGACCAGGTCAGGGTGCACCATCAGCTGCAAGCGGGCCTGGCGCGCCAGCTCGTTCAAGGCCGTGCCCAGCGGCTGCGCTGGCAAGGAGATGGCCAAGGTGGCCCCGGCCTGGGCATGGGCGGGCAAGGCGCTGAGCGCCAGCAACGGCAGGGCGAGCACGGTGGCCAGAGCGAGGGGCGCGAGTTGAAAGCGCGGTTGCGGCATGAATGCGATCTCCACAGTAGAAAGTTAGGTTCCTAGCTGTGCTGACGCATGAGGGGCCGAGGTGTTGAGGTCGGCAACAAAAAAATTCTGAAATTTTTGTACCCCCATCTCGCACGCTTGCCCATGCCCTGCATTTGCGCCGCCCTCCGCTGCTTCCACCATGGCCTCAACCACCACGTGCAGCGGTAATTTCCGTCTTGCCATCCTTGGGCACCAAGCGCACCGGCAGCACCCGGGGCAAGGCCCGGGCAAAGGCTGCCAGCTGCCGCAGCTCAAAACTGCCATGCACCTTGAGCGCGCCGACGGCCGGATCGCGGATGACCAGACCGGTATCGCCATAGCGTTCAAACTCGGCCACCGCCTGGGCCAGCGTGCTGCCGTTAAAGCTGACCCGGCCTTCGCGCCAGTTGTCCGCAGGTGCGGCCTCGTGCTGCACCGGCCCGGGCAGACCGCTGGCATCGGTGCTGACGGACTGGCCTGCGACCAGCTCCACTGCGGCGCCGGCACCCGCCAGCTCCTGCGCGCTCTGGCGGCTGGCCACGCGCACGCGGCCCTGCTCCACCGCCACGCTGACGCGCCCCTGCTCCACCGCCACGCTGACGCGCCCCTGCTCCCCCAGCCCGCTGCGCGTGTTGCGCACGGAAAAGCGTGTGCCCACGACCGTGACGCGCGTCGCGCCGGCCAGCACATCAAAAGGCTGGGCGCTGTTGGGCTGCACGGTAAAGAAGGCCTGCCCCTCCACCAGCCGCACCTCGCGGCGCTGGCGGTACAGGCTGACTTCCACCTGCGTAGCGGTGTCCAGCCACAGGGTGCTGCCATCGGGCAGCGCCAGCTGCCGCTGCTCGCCACGGGCCGTCGCCAGACTTTGTGTAAAGGTCGGCTGCTGCTGCCAGATATTCCAGCCATACCAGCCGCTGCCCACCATGCCCAGCGCGACAGCGGCCACGCCAGCCTGGGGCAGCAGCCAGCCCAGGTTGGCCAACCAGGCGCGGCGGCCGGGCGAGCTTGGCGCGCCTGATGGGCGGCGACTCTCGCCCGCAGCGGCACGGTCCGCCATCGGTGGCGGCGCCAAGGCTGCTGGGCCTTCAGCGCTGGGTGGCAAGCCCGCCTTCAGCGCATCCACGCCGGCTTCGGGTAGCTGGTCCATCCGGCCCCAGACACCTTCGGCCTGCTCCAAGGCCTTGGCATGCTCGGGGTCGCGCTCCAGCCATTCCTGCAATTCCGCCTCTTCTGCGGCAGTCAGCCCGTCCTGGCGGCGCACCATCCAGCCGATGGCCTCCACCTCCAGCGGATCCTGGCCGGCAATGAACTCGGCATAGTCGCGCGCATCCGCCGCCTCCTGGGGGGAAGCTGGCCGCGATCTGCTGGGCGCACTGTGGCGGTGGTGGAGGTCTGGCTGGCTCATGGGCGCGGATCCTTTGTACCGGCGCCATGGCCAGCGGGCGCTGCTGCGGCGGCACGGCCATGGAAACGGTCATCACAGGCCTTGCAGACCAGGACCGCACGGATCACATGCTGGGCCACCATATTGCGGGAGATGCCCATGCGCTCGGCCACTTGCTGGTGCGACAGGCCATCGAAGCGGTTCAACACAAAGGCCTCACGGCAGCGCGGTGGCAGGCTCTCAATCGCCAAGTAAACGGCCCTCGCATACTGGCTGAAGGCCAGCACTTCCTCGGGTTGCAGGTGCCTGGGTGCCAGCGGCTGCTGCGCTTCGTCCAGCGCTTCCAGGCTTTGGTGGCTGCGCACCTGCTCGCGCCGGTACTCGTCCGTCAGCAGATTGCGCGCCGTGCGGAACAGCAGCGCGCGCGGATCTGCCACCTGGGTGCCCGACTGCTGCACGCCAAAAAGGCGCACATAGGCCTCCTGCACCAGATCGGCCGCCGAGTCACGGTCCTTCAAGCTGCGAGCGCAGAAGTTCAGCAGTTCTTTGTAATAAGCATGCGCAGCCACAGCGAATCGAGCCCCATCCCTTGCATTGGTATTGCCCGTCAGGTGGCAAGCAAGATGTGGCGGCCGCTGGATCTGTAGCGCGTAGCGAGACGGTAAGCCGAGCATTATAAATGCAAATGAGAATTCATCTTATTTATCAGAGGCCAAAATAGGCATCCTTCACAGACCGCTGGCCACATCGCTGTGGCCAAGCGGCCCGGGCATCCGCTACCAGCGGTAAGCCGCAGACAGGATCACCGTGCGCGGCTCGCCGAGGAAACAGGTGTGGTACGAGCAGGAGGTGACATAGCGCTTGTCCGCCAGGTTCTTCATGTTCAGGGCCAGCTTCCAGGGCCCCGTGGTGTAGCTGACCATCGCATCGAACAGCACATAGCCCGGCAGTGACAAGCTGCTGCCCTGCTCGCGCGTGGCCCCGGTGTAACGGGCGCCAGCGCCAACGCGCAGCCCAGGCATGTCGAAAGCGCCAAAGCCGTAGTCGGCCCAGGCGGACAGCTGGTGGCGAGGTGTATAGGCGGATCGCTTGCCCTCTTCGTCCGGCGTCAACGGGCTGCTTTTGACGGTGCGCGCATCGGTATAGGAGTAGGCAGCGATCAGGTTGGCGTGGCGGCCCAGTCGGGTGCGTGCCTCCAGCTCAAAGCCGCGTGAGCGCACCTCGCCCATCTGCACGCTGAAGCTGTTGTCAAACGGGTCGGAGACCGTCACGTTCTTTTGGGTGAGCTGGTAGATGGCGGCGCTGACCAGGGTGTCCGAGCCGGGCGCATGGTAGCGCAGACCCACTTCATACTGCTCGCCTTCGGTCGGCTTGAAGCGCGCGCCCAGACGATCCGAGCCCGCCTGGGGCTGGAAGGACTGGCTAAAACCGGCAAAGGGCGCGAAGCCGTTGGGGGCCAGATAGACCACACCCAGGCGGCCGCTGAACTTGCTGGACTTCTCGCCATCGGCCGCCACCGTACCGGTCAGCGGGTTGTAGTCGTCATAGCGCACATGGTCCTGCCGTCCGCCGGCCAGCAGCACCCAGCGCTCGCCAAGCTTCATCTGGTCCTGCACATACAGACCCGTCTGCTTGATGTTGCGCTGGCCCCAGTTGCTGTCCGAGCGCTGCTGCGGGCCGATGGTGCCGCCGTAGACGGGATCGAACAGGTCCAGGTCGGACATGGTGTAGATGTAGTACTCGTCCCGCCAGGTGGTCTTGGAGTAATCCAGCCCCACCAGCGCCGTGTGCTGGACCGCCCCAGTCTGGAATGTGGACTGCAGCGAGGTATCCATCGTTACGCCCTTGGAGGTCTGGTAGCGCTCATGGCCCCGGCGCGTGAACGTCCGCTGGTCACCGGCAAAGCCAAAGTAGTTGCGCGCCCAGGTTTCGCGCCGGTGGATGCTGCCCTGGTAATAGCGCAGGCCGTGGCGCAGCTTGAGGGAATCGCTCAGATCGCGCTCCAGCAGATAGCCCGCGACCTTGCGGTTCACATCAAAGCTGTCAAAGCCGGGTTCGCCGATAAAGCGGCTGGTGGGTATCTCGCCATAGGGGCTGGCATAGACCGTGCCGTAGAGGGGGTAGCCGGCCGGATAGACCGTGCCGTCACGCTGGACCTCGGCGCGCAAGGTCAAGGTGGTGGCGGCATCGGGGCGCCAGCGCAAGGAGCCCGCGATATAGGCGCGGTCATCATTGGTGTGGTCCTGCGGCGCATCACTGTCGCGCAGCACCGTGGTCAGCCGGTAAGACCAGGTCTTGTCCTCGGTCAGCGCACCGCCAAAATCTGCCGAGACCTGCTTGCGCTGGAAGCTGCCGATATCGGTGGCAATCTCGCGCAGCGGCTCTGTCGTGGGCTGCTTGCTGATGGCATTGATCAGCCCGCCGGGCGGCAAGGAGCCGTACAAGGTGGAGGCAGCCCCCTTGAGCACCTCCACCCGCTCCAGCCCATAGGGCTCCATCTGGCCGTCGTAGATGCCGACCTGGTAGCGCATGCCGTCCAGATAAGGCTGGGTGCTGGTGAAACCCCGCACCACAAACTGGTCGGAGACGCGGTCCACCCAGGCGGCGCGGTTGATGCCGGCGGTGTAGGTCAGCGCTTCTGCCACATCCCGGGGCTTGAGCAGCTCCATCTGCTCTGCCGGAATCACCGAGATCGATTGCGGCATCTCGATCAGCGGCGTATCGGTCTTGGAGGCGGTGGCGCTGCGCTTGGCAACCAGGCCACCGACCGGGCCGGTTGCGGTTTCGCGCTCGGCCTGGGCGGTCACGGTCACCGTTGCCAGCGTGGTGGTCGTTGCCTGCGGCGCAGCGGGCGGCGCTGCCTTCAGCGTAAAGGCCCCTGGCTGCGATTGGACGACCACGATGCCGGTACCGGCCAACAAGCGGTCGAGTGCCTGCCGGGGCGTCAGCGCCGCCTGCAGTGCCGGTGCCGAGCGCCCTGCCACGGTGGCCTGGTCAAACAGCACCTGCTGCTTGGCCTGCTGCGAAAACACCCGCAAGGCGCCAGCCAGCGGCTGCGCCGGAATATCAAAGGCGATCGCCTCCTGGGCCTGCGCCGGCGCAGCCATGGCAGCGACAGCCACCGCGACCCACCAGGCCGCGGCTGCGGGCTGCCAGCGCCATGCGCTCCCCTGAACCTGTCCTGCCAATGCGCCACTGGCAATGGCGCCCCTCAAATGCTGCTTAGCTCGCATGTCCAAATCCTGCGTTATCCGTTTTTGTTGCCCACGGGGGCCGAATGCGCAGCGCGAGGGTCATCAGGACGAGACAAGCGAATCAGGTGGGCATGCAGCAGGCCCAGGCCTTGGCCAGCGATCCGAAACATCAGCGTGTGACAACCCGCACGCGCATCGCGCGGTAATGGCTGTTGGCTGATCTGCTCCGGGCAGGCACTGGCTGGCAACCTCGGGGCAAAATCCTGCCCCCTACCTAGATCAACCGTTGCCGCGGACAAAGTGAGAACGTCCGGAGATGAGAATCCCGGCTTATTTACATTTATTTACATTAACGGCGCGGGCTGATCCGCCATCCACCCTGCGCCGCCCGGTCCACCCGCACCGGCAACAGATCGGGCAGCGAGCGCAAGAACGCCGCCGGGGCAGTTGTGATGACCATGCCGGAGACGGCCAGCTTGCCCAGCTGCGCGCCATCGACCGAGACCGGCTCACCCAGGTAGCGGGCAAGCTCGGCGGCCACATCGGCCAGGGGGGTCTGCTCAAACACCAGCTGTCCATTGCGCCAGTCGCCCACCATGCTGGCGGGGGCTGCAACCGGTGCATGCTGGCCGGTGTCGGGGTCAATGCGGACGCCCTTGCCAGCAGTCAGCAGCAGCGCCCGCTGGTCACCACGGCGCCGGTCAGGGCGCACCTCGACCTTGCCTTCCAGCACCTTGACCGTGAGCTGCGGCGGCGCAGCGCGCACATTGAAGGCCGTGCCCACCACGCGTACCTGGCTGTGGCCGCTGTCCACGGTGAAGGGCCGGCTTGTATCCGCTGCCACCTTGAAAAAAGCCTCCCCGGCGCTGAGCTCGGTTTCGCGGCGCTGGGGGTAAAAGCGAATGCGCAGGCTGCTGCCAAAGTTGAGCGCAACATGGCTGCCATCGGGCAGATCCAGCTCGCGGGTTTCGCCCGGCCCCGTGGTCACGGTCATGTCATAGCTGGCATGGTTGTTCCACCAGTGCCAGCCGCCGCCGCTCATCAACAGTACCGCCAGCAATGCAGGAACCAGCGCACGGCGCCGGGCTTGCCATGCCGTGCTGGCCTGGCCGCTGGCTGCGGGCTCTAGCATGGCAGAAGGTGCTGGCGTCTCGTGGCCGTTCCTGCCTTGCACAGGCCGGTCAGATGCCAGCTGGGGCCGGGGAATCTGGCGCAGGTCCAGTGCCACGCGGCTCAGGTCTTCAAAGATGCTGCGGTTGACCGGATCGCTGAGCCAGGCGTTGAGCTCGCGCTCGTCCGAACCCGTCCAGTCGTGCTCACGCCGCCGCACAAAATAATCGGCAGCCCGTTGGTGGCGCTGCGCCAGTTCAGGGTTGAGGGGGGTCATGGCGAGGCCTCCGCTTGCAGGGCCTGGGCGAGCTTCATGTCTTCGGCGCTGCGGTACTGCACGCGCATCTGGCAATAGGCATAGGCCAGGGTCACATGGTTGTGGACCATGCGGCGTGTGATGCCCATGCGCGCCGCGACCTCGGTCTGCGTCAGCCCATCGATGGCATGCAACACAAAGGCCTCGCGGCGTCGCTCCGGCAGTTCGGCCAGTGCCTGCTCCATCAGGCCCAGGCGCTGGCTGTGCTCGGCGCAATGCAGAGGATCGCTGGCCTCATCAGCGGCCAGCCCTTCTGCCATCTCGCTGCAGTCCTCCAGCGACACTGCCTCAACGCGCTCGCGCCGCTGGGCCTGCTGCCAGGCAGTATGCGAGACATTGCGCGCTGCCGTATGCAGGTAGGCGGCCTCCTCGTCCTCGGGCAACTGCTTGTTGCTGGCGGCATAGCGCAGGAACACCTCTTGCACCCCATCCTCGGCATCTTCCCTGCGCGCGCTACTGCGTCGCAGCAGCCGCTGCAAGGGCGCACGCAGGCGCTGGTAGGTGCGCGCCAGCGCGCCGCTTGCCGGGGATCCATCGTCGGGCGCCACATCGCCATTGGGGACGCGCGCATTCATGGTGCCAAGCTGCGCCACCCATGGCCGCATGGTGGCTGGCACAGGATTCGATGAGAACGAGGGATCAAAGGAGATAGCACGGTTCGCTGCGATCAGCCTGCGCTCCGGATTGGCAAACCCTGCGCGGGTGTGCGCCAAGAGGGGTACCGTGCTACTTGCGGAGGTCAGGCCAGTGGTTATGACTGGCGCCGATTGTAGCCAGTACCACCGGCGTTTTGCTTGCAACGGATGGGGATAGTTGCAGCATCTAAAAGCCACCCCACCAAGGTCCCGGCTGAGCCTCAGCGTGGCCTGTGTTCCACCCCAGGCAGGCATGTCTCAGCGCCATCGGCTCTGCATCGTCAGCGGCAGCGTTACAGGACGAAAAAAATACCAGTTGCCTCGGCATTCGCCATTAGACCTAAGCCTGAATATACGGCACGCCCTTGCAAAGGCAGCGCCCAGTTGAAAATCACCAGAGAGCTGATATTTCACCGCCTATGGCAGGCGACCTATTTTCATAAACGCAGCCTTTTGAAAAAACAGCTAGCACAACTGCAAAAATGGTTCTTTGTTTTTATAAAAATATTATTGCTTAATAAGCAATTAACTATAAAACTCACAAAATACAACGCCAATGTTGAAAAACCGTTAACAAAAAGGAGCTTGAACAAAATCCACCGGTTAATGGCTATGATTTCTCAATGTAAGCAATGGTATCCAAGTCGCTGTGCGATGGCATGGTTGGCACGTCTGTCTCAGCACCGCGTGTCCTTGTGTATAAATTTGAGATTGGAGATGAGGCCATGCGTATTCCTGATTGGTTCGCAGGCGTGCAGCGATGCACATCTGAGCGGGTGTCAAAAGACGGGGCTGCAGGGGCCAAACAGGCCATCGCAGCGCTGTGCCTCATGGCAGCCGGGGCGTTACCTGCGGTGGCGCAGGCGGCAATGAACCCGGCTGAACGTGCAGCGCTGGTGGATCTGTATAACAACAACGGAGGCCCGACCTGGTCCTTTCAAGGTACCTGGCTGGCGGGTGACCCCTGTGACAACAGCTGGTATGGCATCTTGTGCACGGCAGATAGAACCTCAGTCAGGGGAATTTTTCTTCCCGGGCACAATTTGACGGGCAGCTTGCCATCCTTGGTGAGCTTTCCCAACCTTGAGCAAGTCTATGTGTCCGGCAATCAATTGACAGGCAGCATTCCTGCATTCGGGCCAAACAGCAAGCTGCGGGGATTTACAGCTGAAAACAACCAGTTGTCCGGCACCATTCCGCCGTTAACAGGGTTTCCCGACTTGGAGGTATTCAATGTTGACGGCAACCAGCTGACGGGCAGCATTCCGGTGCTGACGGGGCAAACGGCATGGAACACCTTCAACGTCGCCAACAACCAATTGACGGGTCCGCTGCCTGAACTAACGGGGCCTGGACTTGCCAGCTTGCGTATTTTCTCGGCTGAATACAACCAGCTGACAGGCGCGATCCCCTCTTTTGCCGATGCGGTTGAGCTGGTAAGTTTCCGTGTGGGCTACAACCGCTTGAGCGGAAGCATTCCTGTTGCACCATCGAACCCGTCATTTGCGACTTACTTCGAGCCAAACAGCGCGGTATGTCCGAATTTTCTCTCTCCGTCTACGGGCTCGGCGAATGACCTGGTCTGGGACAGTGCGACGAGGAGTACGCCCTGGTCGGCCGACTGCACAGCGGCCCCCAGCCCTGCACCAGTCAATGACAGCGCCAGCACTGCGCAGGGCCAGCCAGTCACGATCGACCTGCGAGCCAATGACAGCGCCGCCTCGCCAGCAACTGGCTTGACCGATCCCAGCATCGTGCAGCAGCCAGCCAATGGCACGGTCACCATCAATAGCTCTGGGCTTGCCGTCTACACCCCCCATGCTGGATTTACCGGCACGGATAGCTTCAGCTACGAGGTTTGCCAGGAAGAGCCGATCAGGACCTGTGCCACTGCCCAGGTGACGGTGGTCGTCAATGCGGTGGTATCACCCTCCGGGCCGCGCGCCGCCACACCCGTGCCTGCACTCGGTGGCCTGGGCGCCCTGTTGCTCACAGGCCTGGTGGCCGGCGCAGCGGGGCTTGTCCGCAGAAAGAAGCGGGGCGAGAGAGCCTCTGCAGCGGACTGATCGCAGTCGCTCATAGCCCCTGTTTGCGCAGCAGGGCCAAGCCGGATGCTGCCCAGCCTCACACCTCGCCATTCCGGCTGACATCCCATTCGCCGGGATGGCAGGCCTGGGCCCAGCGCTGGCAGCGATGCTGCAGTGCAGGAAAGAATTGTTCACCATTCAGTCCATAGAAAATTGTAAAGAAATGAACAATTCTCATATTTTCTGAAATAATTTTTTGCACTTCGATTTCTGACCTACCGCGCCTTCGCCATGTTCCTCAAACCCCTGTTGGCTGGATCCATCGCCCTTGCTGCAGCCAGCGTTTTTGCAGCACCAGCGCAACAGCCAGCCCTTGAGCGGGCGCAGAATTTGGAGCACTCCGGCCAGTTCGAGCTTGCACGCGAGATCTATAGCGAGAGTGCAGCCTCCAGCAATCCGGGCGACAAGCGTGCGGCGCTCTTGGGGCTTGCGCGGGTGGCCAGGGCGCAGAGCCAGCTTTCGCAGGCGCGCGGCATCTACGCACAAATCCTCGCCGAGGATCCCGCGGACCCGGAGGCGAAAAATGGAATGGCCTGGGTGCTGCTGGCGGACTATGACGTTGCCCAGGCCCGGCAAGGGTTTGGGCAAACGCTCGAGGCCCATCCGCACAATGCAGAAGCCCTCGCAGGGCTTGCGCAGTCCGACAACGTGTTCCGCTACCAGCTGGATGCCAAAGGCAGCTATCTCCGCAACGATGTCGGCAAGCTCTGGGGTGGCAGCCTGGGCTTTTCCACCGCCATCGATGCGAGACAGGTTCTGGATGTGGACCTGCGCCGCAACAGCGTCGATGTCGGGCCTCTGGACCGGCCGACAGACAGCCGCTTGCTACCCTCGACCTCGGTCGCCGTCGGCTACCGGTGGCAGGTGCCGTCGTACTACAGCATCCGGCTGAGCGCAGAGCACATTGAGCGCGATGACACTGCAACGCAGCGACGCCTGGGCGTGGAAGGCGAGTACCAGATCACCGAGGGGCTGCTCTTGTCCGGGGGACTGCGACAGAGCTTTGGTTCTGGTTGGCGGTCGCAATTGCGCCATCTGGGCTTGGGCATCGGCCTGGGCGCGGGCTGGCAAGCGGTGGTGCGCCTCTACTCGGAGCACAACATCGACCAGGACAGCCACCGCCGCGCCTTGGCGCTGGAGGCGGTACGGCAAGGACCCGGTCACATGCTCTGGGTGCTTGGAACCAGCCATGGGACCTCTCCCAATGCAACGGATGTGTATGGGCGAGCGGTACTCCCCATTGGTCAGCAAGGTGCCATTCTGGCAACGATTCGGCACCTTTCCCTCAACCGTGAAACGCAGGTGGAGCTAGGGTGGCGCAAATACTGGAATTAGGCGAGGCGCAGTTCACCCCGCCGGCAGCGGCCCAGTTCCGCATCTTGCTGATCGATTGTGATGAACTGCATGCCCGCCAGGTATCGGCATGGCTTGCGGACCGCGCAGACATGCAGCTGACTTGCTGCGCGCCGGGCGCAGACTTGCAGCGTGTGCTGTACGCAGACCCCTGGGACTTGATCATTGCCAACCTCGATGAGGTTGCGCTGGCAGCGCTGCCGACCGCTTTGCCGCGCTTGGGTGGCTGGGGCGTGCCTGTTCTTGGCATCGTGCGCCAACTTGGGGTCATGAACATCCGCGCAGCGCTGAGCCAGCAAGTCGACAATGTCTTGCTCAGAACTTACTCCTGCAGTGAACTACTCGATCAGATCTACACCCTCGTCCATGAAAAGCGCGAGCAGCGTGCGCGCCAGCGCCAGGTCACGCTTGCCGTGGGTGCCCATCCGGACGATGTGGAGATCGGCTGCGGCGGCACGTTGCTGAAAAAACGTGCCATGGGCCATGAGGTTGTCGTGCTGATACTGAGCCGTGGCGCCAAAGGGGGGGATGTCAATCTGCGCCTGGAGGAGGCGCAGCAGGCATCGATGCTGCTCAATGCAACGCTGAAGGTGGGGGATCTGCCAGACTCGCAGGTTCCAGAAGGGGCCCAGACGATTGAGCTGATCGAGCGCGTCGTGCGTGAAATCGCACCCACCCATATCTACACCCACTCCTCGCATGACTCGCACCAGGACCACCGCAATGCGCACCTGGCCACCTTGGTAGCGGCCAGGCACACACCGAACCTTTATTGCTACCAATCGCCCTCATCGACGACGGACTTCCGCCCCAACCTGTTCGTGGACATCACGAATCACATGGACAAGAAGGTGCAGATGATCCAGAAGTACCACAGCCAGGTGGCAAAGCACGCTGGGCTCGATTCTGCGTACATTTCTGCAACGGCCCGCTATTGGGGGCGCCATGCTGGCTATGGACTGGTGGAGCCCCTGGAGATCATTCGGCAGCTCGATCGTTAAGAACGCTGCCAAGATCGACGATCTCGGCATTCCTTAACGGATGGGTCGTTTCATTCTGGCGAAAGCGGCGCATGGCATCGGCACTGGCGGCGAAGCCATGGGTCAGCGCCAATTGGTAGGCACGCAAAAACTGCCCATGGCCGACCACCACGACAAAGCCGGAGCCCCGCACCATCAAGCGTTGGTGGAATGCGCTGACACGCGCCATGAAATCAGCAAAGGACTCGGCATCCGCTCCGTCGGCGTAGTCGGGGCTGCAGCGGTCCCAGTAGGCGCCGACCCAGGGGCGGCGGGTCTCGACCGTGGAGCCTGCGCAACGCGATGGGCTCAGGTAGCAAAACTCCTCAATGGGCCAGACCTCCGCTGGCGTGCGCGGCCAGTGGCCGAGCAAGGGGGCAGCCGTCTGTCTTGCGCGCAGCAGCGGCGACGTGATCACCAGATCGGGGGCGCTGCTAAAGCGCTCGACCAGGGCTTGGGCCTGGGCATGGCCCAGCGCAGTCAGCGGTGCGTCCGGATGCGCCACCGCCCCTGCATTGACCGTGCTTTGACCATGGCGCACGATCCACAGCTTCAGGCCTTGTTCAGTGTTTCCCATTCCTTGATTTCCACCAGTTGCTCCACCAGATAACGCACCGCCATGACTTCCTTGAACGGCTGCAGCCCATCGGGCATGGGCTGCCCTTGCATCTCCGCGACCAGCAAGGCGGGCATGTCCACGCCCGCGGCCTGGGTCAGTGGCAGCGTGCCAGGAAAGCGCGGGTTGATCTCCAAAAGCTTGGGCACGCCGTCTGCATCCTCCCGAAACTGCACATTCACCGCAAACCGCACCCCCATGGCCTGGGCCACATCGATCGCGGCTTGGGACAATGCCGGCAAATGCTGCGTGCGTGCCGCCATGGCGATGCCGGAGTCAATTTTCATGCGGAGCCTGGGCACTGCAGCGATGGCCACGCCATCGGCGCGCAGGTACACGTCCACCGAGTACTCATTGCCGGGTAGCCATTCCTGCAGCAGATACGAGCCATCGCGAGGGATGGCGGCCAGATCCTGCGGACCTCTGACGATCTGCGCCCCCCGCCCGCCGGCCCCTCGGCGCGGCTTGATAAACATCGGAGCAGTGGCCGATTGCAAAAGGCCCGAGGTGCCCACAAAAGGCTCAAATTGCGGCACGGCCACAACAGCTTGCGCGGCTTGCAGAAGCGCCAGCTTATCGGCGCACAGCGCCAGCGCCTTGAGCGGCGACAAGGGCACCTGGATCCCCTGGGCCTGGAACTCCTGGATTTTCATGGCCAGTGGAACCAATTCCGCGTCGACCGTGGCAATCACCAGTTCAATGTGGTGCTGCAGGCACAGCGCCAAAAGACGCTGCGAGAAAAAAGGATCATCGCCGCGAGGCACAATCAGACGTTGCGCAGCGGGTACCAGATAGAGCCCCGTTGCGCACGGATCCATATCCGCCATGAACAGTTGATGATCGCTGTGGAGGCTCTTCCAAACGCTGATGGCCGAAGGTCCACCAGCACCGGTGATCAAGATTTTCATGAGCGAATGGAGCTTGCAAAAAGTACTATCTTATTCTGGTTCAGAGCTGAAGTGCCAACGACATGGAACTGATGAGACCTGGTGTTGAATGGTTGTTGATAGCGTGGGTGTTTGCCGGCACCGTTCCCTTGCTCGTCTCCTTCATTCAGTTTGTGCTGGTAGGCCTGCATGGGCTTGGCAAGCCCTATGCACGCTGCCAAGACACCACCCCCAATGTCGCATTCATCGTGCCTGCATGGAATGAAGGCGCCAGCATTCGCGCCACCATCGAATGCCTGATGCGGCTGGACTATCCGGTGCAGTGCATACGGGTAATGGTGGTCGATGACGCCAGCACCGACGACACCCCTGAGATCTTGCAACAGGCCCAGCGCGAGTTTGCGGGCCGGGTGTTTCATCTGCGGCGGGAAAATGGCGGGCAAGGCAAAGCCCATACCTTGAATTTCGGGCTGGAGACGGTGCTGCAGGAGCCCTGGGCAGAAGCCATCGTCATCATGGATGCCGATGTGCTGTTCCCGCCATTGACGCTGCGGCGCATGGCCCGGCATCTGGCCGATCCCGAAGTAGGTGCTGTGACGGCCTACATCAAGGAAGGCAGCCGGCCGGGCAATCTTCTGACGCGGTTCATCGCGTTTGAATACATTGCCGCACAGGCGGCTGCCAGGCGCTCGCAGAATGTGACCGGCGCGCTGCTGTGCATGGCCGGGGGCGCTCAGCTGCACACGCGGCAGAACCTCCTGGACATGGGTGGCCGCATCGATACCTCCTCGCTCGCCGAGGACACGGACACCACCCTCAGAACGCAGTTGAACGGGCGCAAGGCCGTGTTCGATGGCAACGCCGTCGTCTGGGCCGAAGAGCCGGGAAGCCTGGAGTCCCTGTGGAAGCAACGCTTGCGCTGGGCCCGGGGCAACCTTCAACTGACCCGAACCTACCGCAAGCTGTGGTTTCGCCCTTCCGTGCATCCGCGCCTGGGTGGGCCATGGTTTGGCATAGTCTGGATGTCAACGGTGGCCGTGCCTTTGCTGGCGATCCTGTCGTCGCTGGGTTTGTGGGCTCTGCATTTTGTCAATCCAGGCCTGGCGGGCAGCACGCTCAGGCACTTCTGGATGGTCAGCGCGTTGATCTACTTCTTTATTACCCTTTTCGCCATGCTGATCGACCCGCCTACGGGGCGACGGACTTGGCTGCAGGGTTTGACCTATCCGGGACTCATCAGCCTGTTTTTCATGTGGGCGTCCATCGTTGAGTTCAGCCGCCACAGCACCGGGCCCTATACGGCAAGCCTGATGTTTCTTGCCTATAGCTGGAGCAGCCTCAGCATGGTGGCGATATGGGCGCTCTATGTCGCAGAAAAGCGTGGATTGCTGCCCCATTGGCTGCGCAACCTGCTGGTCATGACCATCGGATACGGCGCACTCAACGGTGCCGTCGCCTTCGCTGCCATCCTGGCAGAAGCCAAGGGAGCGGATCGCCGTTGGGACAAGACCATCAAAACTGGAAAAGGCCGGATTCTCGAATGACCGATCCATCGTCTCGCTTCTCCAAGCTGCAAACCGAGGACACGCGCCAGGAGCGCCGGCTGGTATGGGCCGAGCTACTGGTCATCGTGGTGACGCTGTGCGCTGCGCTCGCGCTGGTACTGGCTATCCGCCAGTGACTCCTTGCTCTGCCTGTGCCAATGCCATCCTGGCCCCTAGAGGCGCTGGTGTGCGCTGTGATGGCTGCCTTCGCCTGCGCCAGGCGCAGCGCTCAGGCCCTTGGTGCATCGGCACAGGTCGGGCGCTTTCTTGCTGGTGGATCGCGCCCATCGGCGCTGCCACCAGGCAAGCTGCCGCGCCACTCCAGCAGCCGCAGGCGAGCTTTTTGCTAGGCCTTGCCAGGCGGATACATCGCCACCCGCCACCCAAGCCCAGGCGTTTTGTATAGTTTTGTACACTGCCTCTCGCAGCGCTACATTCGGTCAGAAAACCCCTTTGCCAAAGCGCCGCTGGCTTGAACAATCGCTCCGTCAGTTTGACAAAACAGCACCTCCACAAGGATTTGACCATGAGCGCAGCACAAGACAAGGTTCTCTACACCGGCCGCACAACCACCACCGGCGGCCGCTCCGGCGCATCGCGCAGCGATGACGGGCATCTGGATATTCGCCTGACCCAATTCGGCACGGCGGGCACAGGCACCAACCCCGAGCAGCTGTTTGCGGCGGGCTGGTCGGCCTGCTTTATGGGGGCGATGGCACGGGCGGCGCAGCCGCTGGGCGTCAAGCTGCCAGCAGACCTGGCGGTCGATGCCGAGGTGGACCTGGTGCAAAACGCCGAGGGCTTTGCGCTGGCCGCGCGGCTCAACGTCAAGGTACCCGGCGTGGCGCATGACCAGGCGCTGGCCGTGGTGCAGGCGGCGCACCAGATCTGCCCATATTCCAAGGCGACACGCGGCAATATCCAGGTCGATCTTTCCGTGGCCTGATCGCCCCTTGGCTCCCCACCCGGCTTGACCTCCATGCGCAGATTTTTTCAACGGCTTGTCCCTTCCACCCTGCTGGCGCGCGTCGCCTTGCTGGTGGTGCTGGGCATGGGTGTCGCCCAGCTGCTCACCTATATGGCCATTCGCCATGAGCGTGAGCAGGCGCTGATGCGGCTGATGGTCAGCGGGGTCGAGCGCGATATCGCCAGCTCGGTGGCGCTGATCGACCGGCTGCCGGCGGGCGAGCGCCAGGACTGGTTCCCCAAGCTGGAGCGGCCCAACTACAGCTTTTCTCTGGAGGGCACGGTTGGCAGCGCCGCCCCCACTGACCCGGCGCTGGCCCGCTTTGCGCAGGTGGTGGCCGATGCCTTGCAGCCTTTTCCGGTACTGGCGATGGGCCAGCTCGGCGACCGGCCCGATGCTGTGCGCATGCAGCTGCGGCTGAGCGATGGCTCGCCGCTCTACATCGTCGCGCGCCGTGTGCCAATGCCCGTGTCGGGCTGGGTCACCTGGCTGCTCGCGGGCCAGCTGCTGGTGCTGGCGGGCCTGGCTTGGCTGGCAGTGCGCCTGGTCACCCGCCCTTTGGAGAGGCTCGCAACGGCGGCCGACCAGCTGGGGCCCGACCTGCAGCCCGTCGTCGTCGCCGAAGCGGGCCCGGCCGAGGTGGTGCGCGCTGCGCGTGCCTTCAACGCCATGCAGCAGCGCATTGCCGGCTACCTGAACGAGCGCATGCAGATCCTCGCGGCCATCTCGCACGATCTGCAGACCCCCATCACGCGCATGCGCCTGCGGGTGGACCTGATGGACGATATGCCCGATGCCGACAAGTTTCGCCAGGACCTGGAGGCCATGCGCAGCCTGGTGCACGAAGGCGTCAACTACGCCAAGACCCTGCAAGGCTCCGACGAGAAAGTGCGGCGCCTGGACATGGATGCGCTGCTGCGCAGCATCGTCAATGACTATGCCGACACTGGCAGCCCGGTCACGCTCGATGGCGCTGCGGGCCAGCCCATCCACACCCGCCCCCATGCGCTGCGACGCATTCTGGGCAACCTGATCGACAACGCCTTGAAATACGGCCAGCGCGCCGATGTGCATTTGCGCCTGCAAGCGGGCCATTGCTACATCGATGTCTGCGATACCGGGCCCGGCATCCCCGAGGAGCAGCTCACAGCCGTGCTGCAGCCCTTCTACCGGGTCGAGGCCTCCCGCAACCGCGACACCGGCGGCTCCGGCCTGGGCCTGGCCATTGCCCACCAGCTGGCCCTGTCGCTGGGCGGCACCTTGAGCCTGCACAACCGCCCCGAAGGCGGCCTGCGCGCCAGCCTGCAGCTGCCGGCTACCCGCTGATACCACCGATATCCACTGACATCCACTGACACCATCGCCACCTTCTGCCATGACAAGCACCTCCCCTGCCAGCGACCACATTCTCTTGGTGGATGACGACCGGGATATCCGCGACCTGGTCAGCGCCTACCTGCAAAAAAATGGCCTGCGCGTGACCACCGCGCCCACAGGCCGGCATATGCGGCAGCTGCTGGAGACGGCAGGGCCGTTTGACCTCATCATCCTGGATCTGATGCTGCCCGGCGAAGACGGGCTCACCCTGTGCCGCGACCTGCGTGCCGGCAAGTTCAAGACCACGCCGATCATCATGCTGACGGCACGCGGCGATGAGACTGACCGGGTGCTGGGCCTGGAGATGGGCGCCGATGACTATATGCCCAAGCCCTTTGCCGCGCGCGAGCTGCTCGCGCGCATCAAATCGGTACTGCGGCGCACCCGCATGCTGCCGCCCAATATGCGCAGCAGCGAAGAGGCGCGCTTTCTGGCCTTTGGCGACTGGCGGCTCGATACGGTGGAGCGCGTGCTGCTGGACCAGGAAGGCGTGATGGTGTCGCTGAGCGGCGCCGAATACCGGCTGCTGCGTGTGCTGGTGGACCACCCGCAAAAGGTGCTCAGCCGCGACCAGATCCTGTCCATCACCCAGGGGCGCGAGGCCGAGCTGTTTGAGCGCTCCATCGATCTGATGATCAGCCGCCTGCGCAAATGCCTGAACGACGATGCCCGCGAGCCGCGCTATATCAAGACCGTCCGCAGCGAGGGCTATGTGTTTGCCGCTCAGGTGGAGGCCCAGGATGTTTAGGGTTCGCAAATGGCTGTACACATGCATGTTCTTGCTGGGCTGTGCGGCTGCTGAAATCGCCTCGCCCGCAGGCCGGCCCTGCCCCTTGGCCAGCAGCAGCACCCCGCTGCGCAAGCGTGGGCCCCGCGCTTAAAAAGCCCGAGCAACCCCACCACCCCCAACACCGCCACCTTTGAGGTGGCGGTGGCGTTTCCGGGCTCCGCCATCACAGCTTTGTATGGCTGTGTATCTGCCCGCGCCGCGTGCTACACGGCCATGCATTTGGGGGCTGCGCATGACACATGCCACATACATGGCGGCGGTCTACTAGCTGACAGCCAAGACACACAAGTTTCGGCACCCAGCTATCCAACCACCTTCACCAAGCAAAGGCCCCCCATGAACCCGATCACTACCTCCTCCCGCCGCAGCTTCTTGGGCCATGCCGCCCTGGGCCTGGCCCTGGCGCCCATGGGCAGCTTGCTGGCCAGCAGCGCGCGTGCAGCCAGCCCCAGCGGCGCGACGAGTTTTGGCCCGCTCAAGCAGATCGATGCCGGCGACCTGCGGGTGGAATATGCCGAAGCGGGCCCCGCCAACGGCCCCGTCGCCATCCTGCTGCACGGCTGGCCCTATGACATCCATGCCTTTGCCGATGTGGCACCGCGCCTGGCGGCTGCGGGCTACCGCGTCATCGTGCCCTACTTGCGCGGCTACGGCGGCACGCGTTTTCTGTCCGCCAGCACCGTACGCAATGGCCAGCAGGGCGCAGTTGCGCAGGACATCATTGCGCTGATGGATGCGCTGGGCGTGCGCCAGGCGGTACTGGGCGCCTTTGACTGGGGTGCGCGCACCGCCTGCATCATGGCGGCGATCTGGCCCGAGCGGGTCAGCGGCCTGGTGTCGGTGAGCGGCTACCTGATCGGCAACCCCCAGGCCAATGCCAAGCCCCAGGCGCCTGCTGCCGAATACGCCTGGTGGTACCAGTCCTACCTGGCCACCGACCGGGGCCGCGACGGCTATGCCGCCAACCCCGCCGCTTTCAACCGCTTTATCTGGCAGCAGGCCTCGCCCCAATGGCAGTTTGACGATGCCACCTACCAGCGCAGCGCCCAGGCCTTTGACAACCCCGACCATGTCGCCATCGTGGTGCACAACTACCGCTGGCGCATTGCCCTGGCACCGGGCGAATCGCGCTTTGATGCGCTGGAGGCCCGGCTGGCCAGCGCGCCGCGCATCGCCGTGCCCAGCATCACGATGGAGGGCGATGCCAATGGCGCGCCACACCCCGCGCCTGCTGCCTATGCCGCCAAGTTCAGCGGCCCCTACCAGCACCGCAACCTGGAGGGCGGCATTGGCCACAACCTGCCCCAAGAGGCACCCGCCGCCTTTGCCCAGGCCATGATTGACGTCACCCGCTTGTAACCCCCAACCAGCCACCAATGGAGCTGCCATGGCCTTGTACCTTGTTGCCTTTGCCGCCGGGGTGCTCAGCGTGCTGAGCCCCTGCATCCTGCCCGTTCTGCCCTTTGTCTTTGCACGCCAGGGCCAACCCAGCCGCCACGGCAGCCTGCCGCTCTTGATCGGCATGGCGCTGGCCTTTGCGGCCGCTGCATCGCTGGCCGCCGCCGCCGGTGCCTGGGCGGTACAGCTGAGCCAATTTGGCCGGGGCCTGGCGCTGCTGGCGCTGGGCGTGTTTGCCGCCTCCCTGCTGTTCCCCGGCCTGACCGCCTGGTGGAGCCGGCCGCTGGTGCAGATGGGTGTAAAGCTGGCCGCCCAGCAAACCCAGAACCGCTGGCTGCATTCCGCGCTGCTGGGCGTGGCCACGGGCCTCATCTGGTCGCCCTGCGCCGGCCCGGTGCTGGGCCTGCTGCTGTCGGGTGCTGCGCTGGCGGGGCCGGGCACCGCCACCAGCGCGCTGCTGCTGAGCTATGCGGCCGGTGCCGGCCTGGCCCTGTGGGCGGCCCTGCGCATCAGCGCCGGCACGATGGCACGCCTGCGGGCCCATTGGCTGCCAGGCGAGCGCGGCCGGCGCGCCGCAGGCGCCGCGATGCTGGCCGCCGTGCTGGCCGTTGCCACCGGGCTGGACAGCCGCCTGCTCGCACAATCAGGCGCATTGAACGGCTTGGGCAGCAATGGGCTGGAAAGCAGCCTGCTGCAAGCGGCCATGCCTTCGGCCCAAGCGGCCGAGCGGGCGGGCAGTACCGCAGCACAGCTGGATGATGGCGCCCCTTACACCAGCTCCCTGCCGGTGGAATCGACCCGCCCCAGCCTGGACGGCGGCACGCAATGGCTGAATGCTGCGCCGCAATCCATCCCCGCGCTGCGCGGCAAGGTGGTGCTGGTCAATTTCTGGACCTACTCCTGCGTCAACTGCCTGCGCACGCTGCCGTATGTCAAGGCCTGGGCGCAAAAGTATGCCGATAGCGGCCTGGTCGTGGTTGGGGTGCATGCGCCCGAGTTCGCTTTCGAGAAGGACCGCCGCAATGTCGAGAAGGCCTTGCAGCAGCTCAAGATCAGCTACCCCGTCGTGCAGGACAACGGGTTCCGCATCTGGCGCGCCTTCAACAACCAGTACTGGCCGGCCCTCTACCTGGTCGACGCGCAAGGGCGGGTGCGCCACCACCAGTTTGGCGAAGGCGGCTATGCGGCTACCGAGCGTGCGCTCAACGAGCTGCTGCGCGAAGCCCAGGCGCCATCGGCGGCAACGGCACCTGCGTCTACTGCTAACACGGTCCCCGACACCCAGGGCTTGGGCATGGCCGCCGACACCGCCAGCCTGCGCAGCCCGGAGCTCTACCTGGGCTATGACAAAGGCGGCAGCCTGCGCCTGGCAGGCCGCCCCGCCCCCGACAAGGCGGCAGACTACCAGCCCGCGTCGCTGCGCCTCAACACCTGGACCTTGCAGGGCAACTGGACCTTGATGCCCGAATTGGTGCAAGCCAATGAGGCGGGCGGGCGCTTGGCGCTGCGCTTTGAGGCCCGCGATGCCAACCTGGTGCTGGGCGCTGCCGGTGCTGGCCCGCTGCGCTTTCGCCTGACCATCGACGGCCAGCCCCCAGGCATCCACCACGGCAGCGATGTCGATGCCCAGGGCTACGGCCAGGTCGATGCCACGCGGCTCTACCAGCTGGTGCGCCAGCAGGGCCCAGTGAAGCAACGCACAGTGGAGATCGAGTTTCTGGATGCGGGTGCGCAGGGCTATGCGTTTACGTTTGGCTAGTGCTGGCCCTCGTGCAAGTGCTCCTGCTGGTGCTGGTGGGTTGGCATGGCGCGCCTGCTAGGATGCCTGTTGCCCCTCGCGGGCAACCAGCACCAACAACACCTACAGGCACGCGCGCATGGACCCCACCCTGACACAGCAGCTTTCACAACGGGAAGCCCAGCTCCAGCACCCGGAGATCCGCCACCAGCCCGAACGCGTGTCGCAGCTGCTGCACCCGGCCTTTGAAGAGACAGGCCGCTCCGGCCAGCGCTATACCCGAGAGCGGGTACTGGAGGCGCTGCGCAATGAATTGGACGCCGCCGAGATCGTGGCAGACGGCTATGCGGCTACCGAGCTGGCACCCGGCGTGGCGCTGCTCACCTACCGCAGCGCGCAGCGCGATGCGCAGGGCCTGCGCAGCAAGCACACGCTGCGCTCGTCGATCTGGTTGCTGACAGATGGCCATTGGCAGCTGCGCTACCACCAGGGCACACCAGCCCAAGATATTTGGTAGTGGATGGCTGGTTGCGCAGGCAGGGACGCACGACAGACAGCGCCCGGGGGCAATTCGCCGTACCATGGCACAGCGCCAGGGCCCGCTCACCAACATAGTCGCCAGTACCCGGCGCGTGACTCCCGCCCCATCCCGCTTTGCCCCGCCGCCACCAGGAGCCTCCATGCCGATCGAACTGTGGTTTGCCTTTGTCGCAGCATCTGCCGTGCTGCTCATCATTCCGGGACCGACGATTCTCACGGTCATCAGCTATTCGATGGCCCAGGGGCGCCGCGCCAATGTACCGCTTGTCGCAGCAGTGGCGCTAGGCGATTCGACGGCGCTGGTGGTGTCGCTGTTGGGGCTGGGGGCGCTCTTGGCGGCGTCGGCCTGGTGGTTCACCGTCGTCAAATGGGCAGGCGGGCTCTACCTGCTCTACCTGGGCATCAAGCTCTTGCGCGCTGGCATCTCGCCGTCCAAGCTGGCTGCCGCGCCTGCCTCCAGCTCGCGCTGGAAGCTGTTTGCCAATACCTACCTGGTCACGGCGCTCAACCCCAAAGGCATTGTGTTCTTCGTGGCGTTTTTGCCGCAGTTCATCAGCGCCGAGGCACCGCTTGCGCGCCAGCTCTGGATTCTGGCCCTGACCTTTGTCGTGATGGCCACCCTCAACGCCACGCTCTATGCCGCCTTTGCATCGTCTGCCAGAAAGCTGCTGTCCTCACCCAGGTCGCTGCGCTGGTTCAACATGGCGGGAGGTGGCTTGCTGTCGGCCGCCGGGGTCTGGGCGCTCTTGGCACGGCGGCCAGGCTAAGGCTCAGAGCCGGGGCTTGCGGCCGGTAGGCCGCCCTCTTGCGCTGCCCCGTTGCACCGCCCGTCCCGTTGCGGCGCCACATCAAGCCGCAGAAAACGCCGCCAGCATATGGCGCAGCAATTGCGACGCCACCGGCGACAGCGGCCGGCCGCTGCGGGTGACCACATGCAGCTGGCTGTGGTTGAGCACCGGGCTGGCCAGTGGCAGCGACACCAAGGTATCGAGCGCCACGCCTTGGAGCGGAATGGAGCGCGGCGTCATGATGTAGCCCAGGCCCATCACCGCAAAATCCCACAGAACCTTGAAGGAGTTGGTGGTCAGCATCGGCTGCAGGCGGATGTTCTCCTCCAGCTCGGCGGCCTGGATGTGCTTGCGCACGCCAAAGGATTCCTCCAGTGCCGCGCCCGGGTAAGGCGCCAGATCGGCCAGGCTCAGCGGGCCCTGGTGGCTGGCCAGCGGATGGCCCTTGCGTACATGCACCCGCACGGGGGCCAGCCGCGCATGGTGGGAGCGCAGGCGCGCATCGTTGGGTGGCTGGAACACGATGCCGATATGCGCGCGGTCCTCCAGAATGCACTGCACGGCCTCTTCGGTGCCCGCCACCTTGATGTGGTAGCGCACATCGCCATGGGCTTTGATAAATGGCTGCAGCACCGGCGCCATCACCATATCCAGCGTACCCTCGCCCAGCACCAGGTCCAGATGGCCGGATTGGGCGTTCTTGAGGCTGTTGACCTCGGCGACAAAGGTGTCGTGCAGATCCTGCTGGCGGCGGGCAAACAGCGCCAGCATGCGCCCGGCATCGGTCACCACCACGCCCCGGCCGCGCCGCTCCAGCAGCACCAGGCCGGTGTCCTGCTCCAGCCGGGCGACCGTGCGGCTGACCATCGACGGGTCCACGGCCAGCACCTCAGCGGCGCCGCGCACCGAGCCGGTTTCCATGATCTGCAGCAGGCACAACGCCCGCTTGCGGTCCAGCACATCGTCCATACCCAGGTTCAACATCGCTTGCCTCCGCCCATTGTTGCGATTCTTGCAACGTTTGATTGCCGGCGTTGTCATGGACGCGACGGATGGCAGTTTCGATAATGGTTTGACTTTTTTGTGACGGCCCCACCATGAACGCACCTATCAAACCCTCCTTGCTATCTGCCGTGCAGGCTCTTGCGCCTGAGTTTGTCGGCATCCGCCACCAGATCCATGCTTTCCCCGAGCTGGCGTTTGAAGAGCTGCGCACCAGTGACCTGGTGGCCGAGCGCCTGCAGGCCTGGGGCTATGAAGTGCACCGGGGTCTGGGCAGCACCGGTGTCGTGGGCCGCCTCAAAAAAGGCCAGGGCAGCCGCAGCCTGGGCATTCGTGCCGACATGGATGCGCTGCCAATCCAGGAAAAAACCGGCCTGCCCTATGCCAGCACCCTGAGCGGCAAGATGCATGCCTGCGGCCACGATGGCCACACGGCCATCTTGCTGTGCGCGGCGCGCTACCTGGCCGAATCGGTGGACTACAGCGGCACCCTGAACCTGATTTTTCAGCCAGCGGAAGAGAACGAAGGCGGCGCCTTGCGCATGGTCGATGACGGCCTGTTCGAGCAGTTCCCCTGCGATGAAATCTATGCGCTGCACAACACGCCGGGCCTGCCGGTGGGCCAGATCGGCATGATCACCGGCCCGGCCATGGCATCGTTTGACCGTGCCACCGTCACCCTGACCGGGCGCTCGGCGCACGGCGCCATGCCCCACCATGGCATCGATGTGATGCAGGCGGCTGCCAGCATCGTGCTGGGCCTGCAGTCGCTGGTCAGCCGCGAGGTCGATGCGCTCAAATCGGCCGTCATCACCGTGGGCTCGATCCAGGCGGGCGCCACCTACAACATCGTGCCCGAGAGCGCGACGATCAAGATCGGCATCCGCGCGCTCAACCCCGAGGTGCGCAACCAGATTGAAACCCGGCTGCGCGACTTTGTCAGCGCCCAGGCGCAGAGCTACCAGCTCCAGGCCGATCTGCTGTACGAGCGCAAATACCCGGTGCTGGTCAACCATGCCGCGCAGACCGAGCGTGCCCGCGAAGTGGCCGCCAAACTGCTAGGCGCCGACAACGTGGTCACGCGCGGCCCGGTCATGGGCAGCGAGGACTTTGCCTACATGCTGGAGCACCGCCCCGGCGCCTATGTGCGGCTGGGCAATGGCCTGGGGCAGGACGGCGGCTGCATGGTGCACAACCCGCTGTATGACTTCAATGACAAGGCCCTGCCCATCGGCGCGGCCTTCTGGGCCAGCCTGGCACACAGCTATCTGCAATAACCCCCACCTAGCGAGAGCACCATGACCGCAACCCATCGCCGCCAGTTCCTTCAATACGCCAGCCTGCTGGCAGGCGCCCCGTGGCTGGCCACACAACCGGCCTGGGCCGCCGATGGCTACCCCAGCAAGCCCTTGTCGCTGGTGGTGCCCTACCCAGCAGGCGGCGCCAGCGATACCGCCGCCCGCATCTTTGGCGAATCCATTGGCAAGACGCTCAAGCAGCAGGTCGTGGTCGAGAACTACGGCGGCGGCACCGGCCTCATCGGCGCCAACAAGGTCTTGAGCGCGCAGGCCGATGCCTATACGTTCTTCCATGGCTCGATCAACGAGGTGTTTCTGGCGCCCATGCTCAACCCCTCGGCCCGCTACGCACCCAAGGATTTCAGCCTGGTCGCGCCGATCAGCGAAGCGCATATCGTGCTGCTGGCCCGCAATGGCCTGCAGGCCGACTCCCTGGACAAGGTGATTGCGCTGGCCAAGCAAAGCAGCGCCAAGCCGCTCACCTACGCCACCGTGGGCATTGATTCCATCTACCACCTGATGGGCGAGGCCTTGGCCACACGCGTGGGCGCGCCCTTGCTGCATGTGCCCTACAAGGGCGGCGCCCCCGCCTTGCAAGGCGTGGCTGGTGGCGAGGTGGACCTGGCGATCCTGCCTTACCAGACCAGCTTTGATGCGATGCAGGCCCAGGGCCGGCTCAAGGTGGTCACCAGCTTCTCCAAGGAGCTGCCCACCCCCCTGGCCCATATCCCGCTGATCAGCCAAAGCCAGCAGTTGCCTGACTTTGCCTACACCATCAGTGGCGGCTACTTTGTCAAGCAAGGCTGCCCGGCCGAGCGGGTCAGCCTGTTGCGCAATGCCATTGGCGCGGCGCTGCAAAACCCCGAGATCCGTGCCCGCCTGGAGGCCGAAGGCCGCACCGTTGCCCAGCCCACCGGCAGCCAGGCTGCTGCCAACCAGGCCTTTGACCAGTACATGCTGCGCGTGGGTGAGCTGATCCGCACGGTGGGCCGCAAGCCGGTGGCCTAAGAGTCTGTTCAAAGACGCAATCTGCCTTTGACGCCAGCCCTCTCGTAGGGCTGGCCTGCTTCGCCGGCCCTCCAAATCGCCGTTAAGCCCGCCCCGCCGCACCAAAGCGCTTCTTCATGCTGTCACGCGCTCGGCAAGCTGCGGCTTTTCGCTATCAAAATTAGTACATAATATTGCACGGTCAACAATCAGTTGCGCCCAGTGCATGCTAAACAGCAATGCATCCGGTAACGATTGACACCAACTAGCGGCGCGTGCAACCTGCTGATTCGACGCCGCTGTTTATGGAAAATCCGGCTGCCGCACAGGCAACCACTGCAGCATTTATCAATTTGACAGGTTGATAGCATTTAGCATTAGATTGGTGAATTTCTGCTTGAAATTCTCTAGCTTTCAAGAAGCTGACATTTGTTGAATTTATGATTATCAGCTAGTCATAGTTTTGACATATGATCTCGATTCCTCTGGAGGGAGGTAGAAGTAGAAGAAAAGGAAAACGACCTTGGAGCCCGCAGTCATGCGGGCTCTTTTTTTTGTCAATTGCTGACGATTGCGCCATGCGTTAGCCCATTGAGCCGCGATAGCCGTCCTAGAATTTGACCATCGCTTTCGCCGAGTTCATGCGTACCCTCCCTCCCTCTCTTGATTTGCATGGACACCCTGTTTTTCAGGATCGGCTTTCTTCTTGAATGCACTGCCGCCCCACTGGGGCGGCATTTTTTTGGGCTACGCAGTTGCCAAGCGCAATGGCGAGTCTTTGTGCTGCATCAACAAATCAGCATCGCGCAATCTCGCCACCAACAGGTGCTTGCACCTGCCGCAAGCGGGCCGCGGGGAAGCCATGCGGTTTGGCTGGGCTTGCGCAAGCTTGCACTTGCAGTGCAGGCTCGCACCCACAGCGGCCCGTGCAGATCAGCGCTGGCTGCGCCTACGGTGCACCGCCACCAAGCCCAGAGCCACCAACAGACCGCTGATCAGTGATTGGCTCCACAGTGAAAGCGTTGGCACCGGGGTTGCTGCAACAGGAACTGGATCTGGATCGGGCGCTGGCACACCAATGGTCACGCTGGCATTTGCCGTGCTGGAGCCGCCTGTGCCTTGCACTGCAAATACGCTGTCCTGGCTAGCAGTGCCGCTGACTTGGCAGACCACTGACTGCCCCTCAGGAATCACACCGGGAGAGGACCAGGCAGCACCATGGAGGGTGCAGGCGCCGACCTGCACGCCTTCGGGCAAACCGGTCACGGTGCAGGCAGCATCGGCCATGTCCGCCGTGCCGCTGTTCGTGCATTGGAAGCTACCGCTATAGGCGCTGCCTACCGTGCCCGACAGGGGCAGCCCACCCAAGTCGATCGCCACATCCGGAGCGGTGGTGAACAACAAAGTCGCAGTGTTGTTGGCGGTGACCGTCTCGCCATTGGGAGCGGCGTCAACCACGGCCGAGCTCGAAGCCGGTGCAGCGCCAACGGCGCGCTGCAATGCTACGCTATAGCGTGCCTGGCCATTTAGCGCAGCCAATGGGCCTACGGTACACGCAAAGCCATTTTGCGGTGCAGCCAGTGCTGCGCAAGCGCTTGGCAACTGCTGGGCCGAATAGCCCGAAGGTAGTGTCACCGTCACTGTCGTATTCGCGGTGCTGGCCGTCGCACCCAGGTTCTTCACGTCCAGGGTATAGGCTTGCGGCACAGCGCCCAGCGCCGCTGGGCCGTCAAAGCTGACGGCCAAATCGACATCCGGCACCGCCTGCTTGCAAGCACCATCCTCATCCAACGCCGCCTTCGCAAACGCATCAATGATCCGATTTGCGCGTGCCTGGTTAGCACCGCTGTCTGTACCAAATGGTGATGCATCGGCCGTGAGGAAAGTGCAGCTGCCACCGTTCATCGCGGTCTTCGGCGCGAAAAAGCCGTAAGCCGAGGTACGTGCAGCGGCCACCGGAATGCTGGCCCCCTGAGGTAGATACAGCGCATTGGCTGTTGGAACGTTCTGAATCGTGCGATAGGCGGAGCCCTGGAGCGGGTTCAAGCCGTTAAAGCTTGCCTGGTAGGGCGACGCTGTGTTGAGCGGCGAGGCAATGGCGCCGCCAGTCTGCGTAGAAGCAATGCTGATACCCCAGTTAGTCGCGTCATTCAGAATGGACGCAATCGGGGCAAGATTGCGATCCGCTTGGCAACAGCCATCCGCAAATATCACAAAAGCCGTGTCTGGACGGGTGGTGATTGCGGTCTTGAGCACATCGATCTGGTTGAGATTCAGCGGCTCAAATACCGTCGTCACCACAACCAGTTTCTTGCCGTCAAATATCGCCGGATCCAGCGGGGTAGCCCTGGATAGCCAACCACGGCCATCTACCCAGCCAGTGCCAGCCGGGCCAAAGCGGTTGGTCAATCCACCGGCGGTGAACGTCAAAATGCCGTAGTTATCGGGAGTGGCGTTATCAGGTGTGAGGTAGAGCACATCCTGCGCCAAAACGGTGCCTGGCAGCACAGCAACAAACGCCAGCATGGCAGCGGCAATAGCGCGCCTCGCCGCACCACATCGCTTAAACAACTCTTCAAATAGATGCATACATTTTCCAATGGGTAAGATTCGCGCAAGAATTGTCACAGCAATAACAATTCACTTACCCTTGGAAACCTAAAATCAGACTTTTCAGCGCCGAAATGTTGCTAAATTTATACAAATCAACGCGTGCATTTCAAACAACCGCTGCCCTTGAGGGAGTAGAAGCAGAAAATTAGGCGTGCCTAGCAAAAAAACACGCAAAATTCAGTACGAATTTTCTGTTTCTCTTCTGCAAAGAAATAAAAATGTCAATTGGCACTCACTTACATTGACAACCCGCTTTGGTAGCGAGCCAGATTCAATGGCTCCTTTCATTTGCCAAATGAGCTAGCCGTTACCTCCATGCATGGACAACAGCTCAGACCAGCGCCGTCGACAGCCCCTGCCGGGTGTGCACTGGCAGCTGCCACTGCCCGCCATCGTGCTCAGCCACCACCTCGATGCGCGGCGCCTCGCTGGTCACGCCACCAAAGATGGTCGCAAACGCTGCGTCGGCGGCATCCCGGCCGGTCGCGAGCCGCATCATGCCCATGGGAATGGCGGTGCCCGAAGGGTCAAACAGGTACCAGCGCCCGCCCAGGTAAACCTCCACATAGGCATGGAAATCCGGTGGTCCCAGGGCGGGGTCGGCGCCATAGTCAGTGCCTGTCACAAAGCGGGCCGGCAGGTTGATGGCGCGGCACATGGCGATCATCAGGTGCGCAAAATCGCGGCAAACGCCGACGCACTCGACCAAGGTATCGACAGCCGAGGTGGTGCCGCTGCTGCTGTTGGAGCGGAACTTCACATGCTGCTGCACCCAGTCGCACACGGCCTGGGCACGCGCATAACCGGGGGCCTGTTGCCCAAACAAATCGTAGGCATAGGCGGCAAGCCGGTCGGACTGGCAGTAGCGGCTGGGGTAGATATAGCGCAGCGCTTCCAGCGGCAACTGGTAGAGCGGCACCTCGGCAATGCTCTCGGGGTCGTCGCAGTAGTGGCGCATCTCGACGGTGGCCTGGTAGTTGAGCTGGAGCGGGCCGGTTTGCGCTTGCAGCCGCAGGCTGCGCTGGCCATCGGCATCTTGCTGCAACTGCCAGGTGGCACCGGCCTGGTTGACGCTCAGGTGCTCCTGCACCACCGACTGCTGCGGGGTGAAGGCGGGGTGGAAGTTGAAGAAAAAGTCGGCGCTGGGGGTCAGCACCGTATAGGCAAGCTCCAAAGAGAACTGCAGTCGAATCATGGCGTGGGCTTCTGGGCCATCGTTGAGGAAGATTCCTGGCTGGTGGCAGACCCAGCCCGCATCCATTGGCAAACGGCTGCGCTGCAACCAGTGTGCGGCCAGATGCAGACGCCGTCTGTCAGGCAAACGCCCTGCTCCCTTGTGGTCCCCCACTACCTGGCTGCAAGGCGGGGGTGACAGACCTGCACAGGCCCGTCGTACCAGCGCTGCTGCGCTTGTCCTACGGCCCGGGCGCGGTCAGCGCCGCACCATGGAGGCACCAGGACCCAAGTCCTCCACCGAACCCAGGAGCACAGCATGACCCATCCCCATGACCCCAAACTCAACCCCGATCCGATCACCGATGAGCCCGGCGCCCACCCCATTGGCACGGGCATTGGCGCCGCTGGTGGCGCGCTGACCGGCGCGGCCGCAGGCTCGGTCGCAGGGCCCGTCGGCACCGCCGTGGGCGGTGTCGTTGGCGCCGTGATTGGCGGCCTGGCCGGCAAGGGCGCTGCCGAAGCCGTCAACCCCACCGCTGAAGATGCCTACTGGTCGGACGCCTACCAGCGCGAGCCCTACTTTGCCGACGGCTATACCTATGACGACTACGCGCCCGCCTACCGCGCCGGTTACCAGTCGGTGCGCGATGGCCTGGTCGATTGGGACGATGCGCGCAGCGACTGGGAACGCCGCTGGCAGGCAGAGCGTGCGCAAAGCCGCCTGGGCTGGCCAGAGGCTGAGCCCGCCGTAAAGGCCGCTTGGGAACGCGCCAACCGCGCTTACAAGCAGACCAACCAGGGCTAAAACAGACTGCCTTTGAGACAATAACGCCGCGTCAGGTCATTGCCTGGCGCGGCGTTCTGCGTTCAGTAGGCGAGGGCCGCTGCCAGCAGCCCCGAGGCAGCGGCAGCCAGGGCCAAGCGACGCGCGCGCTCGGGCGCATAGGTCAGCACCAGGCCCCAGGCCATCGCCGCCAACGTCAACAGGCCCAGCCAAGCAGCGATGCCGACCGAGGCGTTCCAGCGCTGCAAGCAGGCCAGCAGCGATAGCAAAAGCAAGGCGCTGCCGCCCGCTTGCCAGCCATGGCGCTTTGTGGTGGCGAGCGCGGCGGTAGCCAGTTGTTCCTCATGGCGGTCCATGGCGGCCGCCAGCGCCGCAAAACCGGCAAAGGCCCACAGCAGACTTGCGATAGCGATCATCGTTGCTGCTCCATCGCGCTGGCTACAGCTGCATGCGGCGCCAGCAAACCGGCATCAGCGGCTGCAGGCTTGGCAGCGGCTGCGGGTTTGCGCGCAGCGGGCGTCGCAGTTTGCCTGCTGCGTGCCAGCCACCACACGACCCAGCCATGCAAGGCCGCCAACGCCAGCATCATCAAATCAAAACCGGCAATGCTCCACTGCGCATTAGCGATGCTCTGTGGCAGCCATGCACCGCCGCTCAGGCCATTGAGCAGCGGCAACAAGGCCAGCAGCACGGTGGCCAGCAGCATCTGCTCGCGCCAGGCCTGGCGGTGCGGGCGCAGCAGGGGGTGCAGCAGGCACAGCGCCCACACCGTAAAGAAGCCGCGAATCTCCCAATCACTGCGGCCAACCAGATCGGCAGGCAGCAAGCGGTTGAACCAGAAGAACGAGGCGGTAGCGACCGACAGGCCGGCGATCGCACCCACATTGAGCACCTCCACCAGGCGGTGGCCATGGGGCGTGCGGCCCAGCTTGCGCCGCTCGGGCAGGCGCTTGACGACCCAGAGCACCATGCCGGTCGCCGCCATGGTGGTGCCGACGACGCCACTCAAGAACAGCAGCCAGCGCACTAGCGGCTCAGCAAAGCGGCCCAGGTGCAGGCTGGACACCACATTGCTGGTCGCACGTGGCCAGGAGATGGCGGCCGCTTCGGGCGCCTGGCGTGGCTCGCCTGTCACGCCATCAAACAACAAGGTCGATGCCGCACCCCGGTTGACCAGGCTGGAGCCACCGCCCTCGCGCAGCTCCACCGTGGCGCGGGCGGTGTTCGGTGCGTTGACGGTGATGCTGCCCACGCCATGGGCGGGCCACTGCTGTAGCGCGGCGTCCAGCATCGGGCCTACCGGGGCCATGGCGATGGGCGTGTCGGCTGCGGCATCGGCCTGCCGGTTGGCGCGGCCGCCTTCGCGCGCAGCGTTGCCATTGGCCGCACCCGGTTGCGCCTGGCGGTTGCCGCGCAATTCCGAGAAATAGGCGTTGCTGTCGCCGTTGTAGGCCGTCTGCACGCCCCAGGGCATCAGCATATTCATCAGCAGCACCAGGCCGCTGAAGGTGATCACCAGGTGAAAAGGCAGCGCCAGCACGGCCGTGGCATTGTGCGCATCCAGCCAGGAACGCTGGCCCTTGCGCGGGCGGAAGGTGAAGAAGTCGCTGAAGATCTTCTTGTGCGTAATCACCCCGCTGATGATGGCCACCAGCATCAGCATCGTCGCAAAGCCCACAATCCAGCGGCCCCAGATACGCGGCATCGCATAGAGCTCGAAATGGAAGCGGTACAAAAAGGCGCCGCCCCGGGTCTCGCGCGGCTGCAGCTGCTCGCCGGTGCCGGCATCCAAGGTGGTGCGCTGGGTGCCGGCACGGCCAGCGGCGGCGCCGGGCTCGCGCCAAGAGGCCTCAATCGCCGTCTGGCGCTCGTTGGGCAGGGACAAGGTCCAGGTCGTGGCCTTGGGCGCAATCGCTTGCATGGCATCGAGCCCGCGCTGGGCGGTGCCCGCATCGGGCACGGACTGGTGCAGCTCGGGCCGCATCCAGTCGGTGATCTCATTGCGGAAAAAGCTCAAGGTGCCGGTAAAGAACACCGCATACAGCAGCCAGCCCAGCAGCAGCCCGCTCCAGGTATGCAACCAGGACATCGACTGGCGCAGGCCCTCCGGTTTGCCGTCGACCCTCATGCCGCTGCTCCCGGTGCCAATGCCCAGGCGATCAGTGCCAATGCGCCAGTCGGCAAGGCAATGCCCAGCCAGGCGCGCAGTGCCGTTGCGCAGCCAAAGGCCCACATCGCCGCGATCGCGTAGACCACAAAGGCCAGCATCGTGGCCGCCATCGTTGCATCCACCCGGGCCATGCCCAACTCTTGAAAGCCCACGGCCCCCGCTGCGGCAGAAGCCGCTGCCAAGGCATAACCGCCGCCGATGGCGGCGATGGCCCGCGACGCGACACGCGTGCGGTAGCCCAGCAGGCTGGGTGCTGGTGGGGGGTTGGGGACTGTTTGCATCTTGACCATCCTGTGAGCAGGGCCCGCCACTGCGGCATGGCCCGGGGCGCCAGAGCATGCCTGTCATACCGCAGGCCTGGCAGCGCCGCGCGGTATTTTAAATGAGAATGAGTCTTGATAAATATTTGAACACCGATAATGCTGCGGCCCAGCGCCATGAGAGCCGCAATGGAGGAGCCAGCGCAATGCCTACGCTGCAAACGGCCCCGTCAAAAACGGCCCCGAAGGGCCGTTTGAAACCAACGCGGGGCCAGCCGGGCGGCTCAACCCCGCCGGCGCTGCAGCAGCACCCCCAGCGCCGCCAGCAGCGCAAAGCCCGCGCCGCAGACAAAGGTGCCCTGGTAGCCAATGGCGTCCCAGAGCAGCCCGGCAATCACGCTGGCCAGCAGCAAGGCCACACCGGTGAGCAAATGGAAAATGCCAAACGCCGTGCCACGCAGCTCGGCCGGCGCGCTGTCGGCAATCATCGCGTTGAACAGGCCCTGGCTAAAACCCATGTGCAGGCCCCACAGCGCCACGCCCAGCCCCAGGCCCAGCACACCTGGCACAAAGGCCAGCACCAGATCGGCGGCCACCAGCAAGCCCAGGCCGGCGAGCAGCACATCCTGCCGGGGGCGGCGGTCCGACAGAACCCCGGCCGGATAGGCCGACAGCGCGTAGGCCAGGCCCATGACGACCAGCACCGCAGGCGCCCACATCGGAGGCAGGCCAGCCGACTGCGCGCGCAGAATTAAAAACGCCTCGCTGAACCGCGCCAAGGTGAACACCAGGCCCAGGCCCACGACCATCCAGTAAGCCCGGGGCAAACGCTGCAGTTCGCTCTTGCGCAAGGGCAGCTGGCGCGGCTGTTTGGCGACAGGAGATGCGGGCTCCTTCACAAAAAACACCAGCACCGCCACCGCCGCAAATGCCGGCAGCACCGCCAGCCAGAACACCAGCTGGTAGTTGTCCGCCGTCCACCACATCAGGCCGATGGCCAGCAAGGGGCCGGTAAAGGCACCGATGGTGTCCAGGGTCTGGCGCAGGCCGTAGGCGGTGCCGCGCAAATGCGGCGGGGTCACATCGGCCACCAGCGCATCACGGGGCGCGCCGCGAATGCCTTTGCCCACCCGGTCCACAAAGCGCGCGCCCACCAGCCATTCCAGGCCGCCCGCCAGCGGAAACACCGGCTTGGTCAGTGCGCCCAGGCCATAGCCCAGCACGGCCAGCAGCTTGCGTTTGCCAAAACGGTCGCTGATCGCGCCGGAGAACACCTTGACGATGGAGGCCGTGGCCTCGGCAATGCCCTCGATCAGGCCCACCGCCAGCACCGAGGTGCCCAGTACTGCCACCATGTAGATCGGCAAGAGCGCATGCACCATCTCGGACGAGATATCCATCAGCATCGAGACAAAGCCCAGCGCCCAGACGCTGCGCGGCACTGCGCGTGCGCCGCGCTGCAACGCGCTGTCGCCTGCGGGTTGTTGGGGTTCAACGGTTTTCGTCATGCGCGTCGTACACCCGTTGGGCGTAGGCCTCCAGCAAGGATTCGCAGTGCTGCAGGCGCTCGGCCGCCGTCACTGCCAGTGGCGCGTCGTAGAAGTCCAGCTTGCGGATCTTCTCGTACCAGGCCTGCAGTTTTTTCAGGTCGGTCTCTTCTTCATCCAGCTCGGCATAAGTGAACTTCTCGATCGCGATCTCCTTGGCGATCTCGGCCTCGAAATCCTGGCAGCGGCCCAGCAGTTCGCGGTACTGGTCGTCGCGGTCGGCCTTGAAGCGGGTGATGACCTTGTCCTCCTGCAGCCGGTCGAGCGCAATGGTCTCCAGCAGCACGCAATCCCCGTCCATCGCGGCAATGTCGTTCTCCAGCACCTTGAGCCGGCGCACATGGTCATCGGTCTTGGGCAGCAAGCACACACCGTTTTGCAGGTACACGGCCCCCAGAGCCTTGAGGCGCCGCCACAGCGCCATGCGTTTGGCCGTGGGCTCAGCCGGGACTTTATAGGTCAGCAGCAACCATTTAACAGCATCCATCGCTCATCCATTTTTGTGACGACCGTTTCATTTTAAAGTTAACGAACAACTTTCAACAGCTGTATCAGATGAATTTTTTAATGACCCTGAACCCAGACCTGCCCTCGCTACGGGCGTAAAAAAGCCCCGCAGGCGGGGCTGGCTGGGCGCAGCAAGGGGCGTTAGGTATCGGATTCGGGTGCCAGATGGCAGGGCCCCACCGAGAGGCAATCGTCTTCAAAAGAGGCTACCGCCTCGTCCAAGGCCTGCGTAATACGCTCGGCCACCTCGTCACTGGCGACCAGTTCACTGTCGGCATCAAAAATGGCTGCCGCATCGGTAATGCCTGCCAGATAAGCCATCTTGAACAGCTTGATCTGGTCGGGGGTGACCACGGTGATTTGCAATTCCGACAAAGACTTTGCACGGGATCTCATACGGCCTCCTCTTCGGGCGCATCGCAATGAAAAATCAGGTCTGCAACACACAACCCTCCGACCGGTCGCGTGTTGTCATCCTGCGGCTGTCACAAACATAGCATAGGAGTACCGGCTTGTTTCATATGCAGCACCCAAGAACAGTCACTTGCGGCAATGGCTGACAACAGACCCGCCCTCCCCAGCCAAACATGGAGCACCTGCCATAGAGACATTCCCGATGTCCAGCCTCTGCTCCCAGCGACGCTGGCCATGCCGGCCCGCTTGTTGCCCAAGAAGGCGGCGCCGGGCCCAAGCACAATTGGCGGGCACCCGCTCCCGATGCAGGCCAGGCTTTCGGCAGGTGTCGGCAATTGCTGGCACTGCAGAGCGCCAAGCGGAAGCGGTTCGGGCTCCAGCTAAGCGGCCTCGCTGGCGTTTCCATCCTTGCGCTGCGCTTGGGCTTTGCGCAGCTGCCGCAGCTCCTCCAAACCATCAGCCCGGCTTACCACTGGGGCATAACCCAGGCTGTTGCGGGCCTTGTCGATATTCAGACTTACCTCGACGGCCGAGGTGGCCAGCGCCTGCCGCGTCACCGGTGGCTGCCAACGCCCGCCCAACCACGGCGCAATACCTTCGCAGACCGAGGCCAACCTATACACCAACCACCGAGGCACCGACTTGCCAGACGCGCACCGCCCTTGGGTGGCCAGGAGGTCGCTGATGAACGTCCGAAATTCGACCACATCCGCATCGGCAATGAAATAGCACTGCCCGGCCTCGCCCGCCAGCAATGCCCGCTCTATGCCATGCACCAGGTTCCCAATGTGGGTGGTCGAGGTACGGTACCGCCCCGTACCAACCCAGGCAAACTTGCCGGCGTCGACCGCTTGCAGCAGCTGCGGCAGGGCTGTCGTGTCATCCCGCCCCCAGACAAAGCGCGGGCGCAGCACACAAACATGCAAGCCCCGCTGCGCTGCGGCCAAGGCGATCTGTTCCGCCTCTATCTTGCTGGCCGAATAGCCCCCGGCAGGCCGCAGAGGATAGGGATGGCTTTCGTCGGCATGGACCAGCGCCCGGCCATCGAGCAACACCGACTCCGTGCTGATGTGCACCACACGCGCGACCTGTGCCTGGGCTGCGGCAGCCAGCACCCGACGAGTCCCTTCGACATTGACGAGATGCTGGCTCCGGCTCGCCAGGCCATGCCGGGTGTCCGCCGCTGCATGCACCAGCGCGTCGCAGCCTTGCATGGCCAGTGGCAGTTGCGCAGAAAACAGGTCTGCCTCGACAGGCTTGGCACCCAGCGCATGCAAGCATTGACCCGCCTGGGCACTGCGCGCCAACGCGTGTACCTCAACGCCTTGCGCTACAAAATGCCGCACGACATTGCGGCCCACATAGCCGCTGCCACCGGTGATAAAAAGCCTGCGCAGGCGCGGTTCAGACATGGCGTGCGAAGCTGTCAAAGGAAGTGAAGAATCAAACATGGGCTGGCAATGAGCAATGAAAAGGGGGCGGCCACAGGCTGCGCATGCAGCCCGTCGGGCTCGTCGAGAAGGGAGCGCCGGCGCGACCCGCGCTAGCGACGCCAGGAGACCTATGGGAGTTAGTCCGCCGCAGCTACCGGTGCGGCTGCAGAAGCAGCGCCCAACAGCGCTTCGATGTCCGCAAGCAGGCGCTGTCTGTCAGCGGCAGCGAAGGAGTGGAAGTCCAGGCTTTCCAGAAGCTTCAAGCCCTCGAGCGCCAAATAGGCCACCAGGGCCGCGCGCGGCTGGGCGGCGTCGGCCTGCAGGGCCGCGATGACCATGGCCTGGTTGGCCTGCATCAGCGCGCGCAGCTCCCCATCCTGCGCCAGGGCCGCGCACAGATTCAAGGCCACGGCGCGCTGAGGTGGCGGAAGCGGATGGGCCGCTGCCGCAATGCGCCCCCGCACCGTCTGAGCGTCGCCACCATTGAACTGCCGGGCGGCGGCCTGGTTGAATGCGTTATCACGCTCCAGGGCCCTGTGGACCAGGGCCTTGATCAGACCCTGTTTGGTCTTGTGGTCGTAGGTGACGCTGGCCTTGCTGACACCCGCCTGGGCCGCAACCCCATCGAGCGTAAGCTTGGCCGCACCGTCTCGCGCGATGACCGCTTCGGCGGCATCCAGCAGTTGATCTTGGTCGATGACTCTTGAGCGTCCCATGGCAGCAATATTTATTTCCGACCGGATGGATATTAATTATACAGACGCAAGCTGTCAAGCCAGCATCTGCTGCCTGCGGCAGTGCAAAGGCTTTTCATTGCCTCCATCACCCAGCCGAAATGCGGATCGGCACAAGCCAAGGGCAAGGTCCCCGCCCAGCCAGGGCGGTCGCCTGCATGGCCCTTGCCCAATCGAAGGGATGCGGATCTGGAGGTGACACAAGGCGGTATTTACAGCCGAGCTGTCGCTATGGCCAAGGAAAACAACGCAGCCGATCGCCTGACAGCGCGCTCAGACCACGGCAGGGAGTTTGGCAGAGGATCGCTGACCATGGGTAAGGCAAAGCAGCCACCAGAGTGATCCGGCCTAACCCCGGCCACGCCAAGGCAGGCCGGGGCAGCCTACTGGCAGAGACGTCGCCAGTGCCCGCTTGCACTGCCAGGCACCGCAGCGGCAGTCGGCTGCGCCATCCCCCCTACCCGTCACCGCTGCAGCGATCAACGCAAGCGATAGCGACGCGCTGCCAGACCGACCAAGCCCATCGATACCAGCCACAGCACCCAAGGGCTATCGACCGGCACCGCCTGTACAGGACCAGCACCCGACGGTGTTTGCACGGGACTCACCACCACCGTGACCATCGCCGTCTGGCACACCGGCTGCGGATACGGGCCTTGCAGGCTGCAGATCTGGTATGTGAAGGTATCCGTTCCCGAGAATCCCGATGCGGGCGTGTAGCTGGCGGAGCCATCGGCGTTGTAGGCCACCGCACCATGCGCTGGCGCAGACACGCCTGTCGCCATCCCCCCCAGTGGCGCGCTGGCTGTGTCGCTGGAGGCATCATTGCCCAAAATGCGGATCGTCACGGGGGTATTGATCGCGGTGCTGGCTGAATCCGCCGTGGCAGTCACGCCCAATACCCTCACGGTCACGACTGCGGGCTTGCACTCAGAAGGTGCCGCCTCCAGACAGACCTGGTAGTCGAAGCTATCGGTGCCGGAAAAACCGGCATCGGGCGTGTAGACCATGTTGCCCGAGCCATCGATGCTCACGCTGCCATGGGATGGCTGCTGGCTGATGGATGGCACACCGATGCTCTGCGCCGCCGGCACCGTGGTGTCATTGGCGCGAACGTCGATACTGACAGACTGCCCCTGTGTGGTGTAGGCCAGATCATTCACTGCACTCAACTCCGTCGGCCCGCTGACCGTCACGGTCGCTGTTGCTGTCGCGCAGTTATCAGGCTTGCTGATCTGGCAGTACTGGTAGTCCAAGGAATAGGTTCCCGGCGGAGTTGCGGGGCTCAGGCTCACGCTGCCGGTATTGGTATCCAGGACCATGGGAAAGCCCGCAGGGGACGTATTGTTCCCCGGAAGTTCCGCCATCGTCACGACGGATCCAAGCGTCGGTACCACCTGCCCATGCAAACCACCTGGATTCATATCATCGTTGGCCAGCACATTGCTGATCGCAATCCCTCCGGCCGCATCCATCGTGCCGGAGTCCTCCTGCGCAGCCAGCGGGGCTCGGCAGGCTGATGGAGCCAGCAAAAACGCCTGCAGGTTCTTGATGACCTGCATGTTCGCATCGGTTTGGTTCGCTCCCCCTAGATTGCCGCCATCACCAAAATAAGTGATGCGTCCGGCATTGCCGTTCATATCTGCTTCGCCAAAGGCAGCCACACTGATCGGTGCCGCAGGATCGCTCAACGACATTTGGTACGCCAGCCGATTCTGCGCAGGAATCGGGCCCAGCAACACACCGCCGTTATCAAACATGACCGAAGCACCTAACGAAAACGGAAAGGCATCGATATTCCCAATAGCCGCGCTGTTCACTGTCCAAGCACCACCATAAACCGAATTAGGCCCGGTTGCTATACTTCCACCGCCAGAGCCAGAGGCCACTCTGGCATTCATGACACCTACAGCCCATTCATTATAAAAATTATTGCCATAATCTTGGGTAAAGTGCACCCGGCCACCCCCGCCCAGGTAGGCGACCAATGCAGCGGCGTCCGCAACAGAAGGGGTACTCGCCGAAGAATAGGTTGCGTTATACCAATGCAGCCAGATGGCATCATACTGCGGCAAATTGGCGCTGGGACCAGACAAGAAATTTGAAATAGCGGACGGCGAATTGGTGGGCACCACATTCACGCCATTGAGAATTAACGACTGCGCTGCAGGGTAGGTATTCAGACCATTGAACAATACCCGGCAAGCGGCAGCCTCTGCTTTACCCATGCCAGCCACGGCAGCCAGTAAGAGTGCAGCAGCACCTGTAAATTTTGTCGCATTATTTTTATACATCATCATGGGCAAAGCCGTGTATTGATAATAAATAGCCCCACCAAGAGCATTCACGACATCTTGCCCATACGTCAAAAATCACACAGGCCACCAGCAAGCAAACATCAGCATCCGCCACGAATAGGGCGATAGGAATATATCCACTCTTCAATCATTATCAAAAAATAGCCTCTTGATTCAGAAGAATGTCATTCCAGGCATGGAAAATTCAGCGGTAAAAAATAGCAGGAAGTCGCGTCCATCCATCTTAGCGGTGACAACTATAAAAATATTAATTAAAAAATCCAAAGGAAGATTTGTTAACAATTGTTTACATTACTATCCATTTGAAACATCGGGCAGATTTGTAGCGGTTTCTGCAGGATTCGGCTCAGACCAGCGTACGGTTGGGGCGCCGCAATTCGGGCGGATCACCACGCGGTCAGGTCCCTAGGTTCAGGGACACAGGAACCAACACCTTCGCTTTGTAGACGACCGGTCTATTTTTTACTACAATCGGGCCCATGACCTTGACCCCGAAAGCGCAAGCCACCCGCCAGCACATCCTCGACACCGGGCACCAGCTCGTGTTGCGCAAAGGTTTTGCGGCTGTGGGCCTGCAGGAAATTCTCAAGTCCTGCAACGTGCCCAAGGGCTCGTTCTACCACTACTTCCCGTCGAAAGAGGCCTTTGGCTGCGCGTTGCTGCAGCAGTATGTCGATGGCTATGGCCACAAGGTGGATAGCCTGCTGGCAGCAGATGGCGCGGGCTATGAACGCCTGATGCGCTACTGGGACGCCTGGATTGCGGCGCCCGGTGATGCACACTGCGGCTGGGCCGAAGAATGCCTGGTGGTCAAGCTCGCGGCCGAGGTCGCCGACCTGTCCGAAGAAATGCGCCAGGTGCTCGATGGCGGCGTGCAGCGGCTGCTGGCCAGGATTGCTGCCGTCATTGACGAGGCGCGTGGCGATGGCTCGCTGCCCGCAGGCCCGCCGTCGCTCGTGGTCGCGCGCGTGCTCTACCAGATGTGGCTGGGCGCAGCGCTGCTGGCCAAGCTGAGCCAGGACCGATCGTCTCTGCTGCAAGCGCGGGCGGCCACGGTGCACCTGCTGACCTGCAGCGCATCGGCACCCTCCTCACCCCAACCCCTCCACCCACCCCTCAAGGAGTCCCCATGAAAGTTCTATTGGTACTGACCTCGCACGACCGTCTTGGCGACACAGGCTGCAAGACCGGTTTCTGGCTGGAAGAATTTGCCGCGCCCTACTATGCCTTCCAGGACGCAGGCGCCGACATCACACTCGCATCCCCGCTGGGCGGCCAGCCGCCGCTGGACCCCAAGAGCGATGAGCCCGATGCCCAGACCGCCGCCACCGAGCGCTTCCGCAAGGACCCGCAGGCACAGGCCGCGTTGGCTGCCACCACGCCACTGGCCCAGATCCAGGCCGATGACTTTGATGCCGTCTTCTACCCCGGCGGCCATGGCCCGCTCTGGGATCTCGCCAATGACGCCAAGTCGATTGCGCTGCTGGAGGCCTTTGAGCGCGCAGGCAAGCCGCTGGGCCTGGTCTGCCATGCGCCGGGCGCCCTCATCCATGTCAAGGCCGCCGATGGCCAGCCCCTGGTGGCAGGCCGCCGCGTGACGGGGTTTACGAACAGCGAAGAAAACGCAGTTGGCCTCACCGCCGTGGTGCCCTTTTTGATTGAAGATGAATTCAGCCGCTTGGGCGCTGACTACCAGAAGGGCCCGGATTGGCAGGTGCATGTCGAGGTCGATGGGCGCCTGGTCACCGGCCAGAACCCCGCCAGCAGCGAAGCGGTGGCCCAGGCCCTGCTGTCCATGCTCGCAAAATAAGGACAGTCACCATGCGCAGTGCCATTCACACCAGCTTCGGCGAGCCCGCCGAGGTCCTGAGCCTGGGCGAGCAGCCCATGCCCCAGCCGGCGGCTGGCGAGGTTCGTATCAAGACCTTGCTCGCCCCCATCCACAACCATGACCTCTGGACCATCCGGGGCCGCTACGGCTACAAGCCCGAGCTGCCGGCCATTGGCGGCAGCGAGGCCGTGGGCCTGGTCGATGCGCTCGGCGCTGGCGTCGAAGGCGTCACGCTGGGGCAGCGCGTTGCGGTGGCCGGCGTCCACGGCACCTGGGCCGAGCACTTTCTGGCGCCCGCGCGCCTGCTGGTGCCCGTGCCCGAAGCCATCCCCGATGAAGTGGCCGCCCAGCTCATCGCCATGCCGCTCAGCGCCTTGATGCTGCTGGAGTTTTTGAACGTGCAAGCCGGGCAATGGATTGCGCAGAACACGGCCAATGGCGCCGTCGGCAAGACCCTGGCCATGCTGGCCAGTGCGCGGGGTGTGCAGGTGCTCAACCTGGTGCGCCGCGATGCGGGTGTCGAGGAGCTCAGCCAGCTGGGCATTGCCAACGTCCTGTCCACCGCGCAAGCGGACTGGAAGCAAAGCGCCAGCGCGCTGCTTGGCCCCCAAGGTGCTTACGCCGCCGTCGATTCCATTGGCGGCGCATCCAGCGCAGCGCTATTGGCCTTGCTGGGCGAAGGCGGCACCCTGGTGTCGTTTGGCACCATGGCCGGCGAGCCGATGCAGATTGACTCGGGCGCGATGATCTTCAAACAGGCCACCGTCAAGGGCTTTTGGGGCAGCAAGGTGAGCGAGGCCCTGTCCGCCCAGGACAAACGCCGCCTGATCACTGAGCTGATCCAACGCATTGTGGGTGGTGAACTGAAGCTGCCAACCGAGGCCATCTATGACCTGGGCGACGCCGCCCAAGCGGCCGCAGCCAGCCTGCAGCCGGGCCGCAAAGGCAAGGTGCTGCTCAGGCCTTGACGGGGGTCCATGCCCTCAGGCGACCGGCAGCACCGTCACAAAGGGGTGGTTGCCAAAGGCCTGCACGGCATGGCTTTCGGGCGCAGCATCGGTGATCAGGGTCCACTGGCGGTGGATGGGCGACCAGTTCATCTGCGACTTGCGGCCCAGCTTTTCAGCAGTGGCCAGCATATAGACCTCGCGCGTGCGGCGGAACAGCTTTTCCTTGAACCAGGCCTGCTCGATCGAGCCTTCGCAAACGCCAAACTCGGCATCGATGCCATCGGCGCTGCAAAACACCTTGTCAAACGTCAGGCGCTCGAGCGCCATGTCAGCGAGTGACCCGTACACACTCATGCTGCCCCGGCGCAGGTCGCCGCCGATCAAGGTGACGGGGATATCCCGGCTGCTCAGCGTGTTCAGCGCCAGCAGGTTGTTGGTGATGATGCGCAGCGAATCGTCCTTGGGCAGCAGGCGCGCCAGCGCATCGGTGGTAGTGCCACCATCGATAAAGAGGGTGTCGCCCGGCTCGATCAGGCTGATGGCCTTGCGCGCAATCGCGGCCTTGGCCTCGCCGTCATGCACCTTGCGCAGCTCCAGCGATTCTTCGGGCTCATGGCGAATCGGCGCCGCCACGGCGCCACCGTAGACGCGCAGCAGCCGCCCGTCCTGCTGCAGCGCCTGCAGATCGCGGCGCACGGTGGCCTCGGAGATGGCAAACCTCGCGCACAGCGCGGCCACATCGGTCATGCCCGAATTCACGGCATGCAAAATGGACTCTCTACGGTTGGCGACCTTCATGGGATGCGTGGCTGGCTACAGCACAATAGCGATAACGGATAAGAGCTTAACCCGAGATGCCATGGGCCTTGAGGATTTCGCGCATCTGCGCCTCCTGCTCGGCGCTGATGCGCACGGGGTACTTGCTGTTGCCCACGTGGTAGCCCAGCAGTTGCACGGCGCGCTTGACGGCGGCCGGCGCAAAGCAGACCTTGTAGAGCGTCTCGCGCAGGCTGGTGACGGTCTCCTGCTGCTGGCGCGAGCCGGCAATGTCACCCGCGGCAAAGCGGGTCCAGATCGCATTGATCTGGCGCGGCGCGGCATTGGCCAGGCCCGATACGGCGCCTGCGCAGCCTTCGACAAAGCCCTGGTGGATCAGGCTGTCAGGCCCGTTGAACACGACAAAATCCGGCACTTCCTTGGCGACTTTCAAAAAGCCGCTCAGGCTTTCATGGCTGCCGGCGCTGTCCTTGATGCCAGCGATATTGGGGTGCGCGGCCAGGCGCTTGGCGGTCTCTGGCGCAATGGTGTTGCCAGTGCGTGCGGGGATGTTGTATAGATAGACGGGCACCTCCAGCGCATCGGCAATCGCGCTGAAATGCCCATGCAGGTCGTCCTGCGACAGCGGCACAAACCAGGGCGTGATGGCGGCAACCGCATCCACGCCCAGGCGGGCAATCTCACGGCCGGCGCGGATGCATTCTGCCGTCGATACCTCGCCCACATGGCCGACCACGCTGGCGCGCCCAGCGACTTGCTCCATCGCCACCTCGGCCACGCGACGCTTTTCGCCCTCGGTCAGTGCAAAGAATTCGCCATTCGTGCCGCCGCAGAAAATGCCATTGCCCGCCTGGATCTGGCGGTCGATCTGCTCGCGGAACGGTGCCTCGGCAAAGCGGTCCTCCGCGTCCATGGGGGTGATGATGGCCGTCAGAATGCCTTGGAGTTTTTGCTTGTTTGCCATGGTGTTGTCTCAGTTGAACAGCTTCAGGTAGACCTTTTCGATATCGGCGCCCGTGACGGCCCCGGGCACATTCTTGATGAGGCGCTGCACATCGAGCGCGGCCTTCACCAGATCGGGCAGGTGGTCGCGGCCAATGCCCAGCTCTTGCAGGCTGGCCGGCAGGCGCAGGCGCTTGACCAGATCGGCAAAGTAAGCGACCAGCGCATGCGATTTGCCCTCGTCGTCCAGTGCCAGATTGGCACCGGGCACCAGCTCGTAAGCGCGTGCCAGCTTGGCAACGCACAGCGGGCGCAGCCACTCAAAGCAAGGCGCGAGCAAGATGGCATTGGCAACGCCATGCGGGATGTGGTACTTGCCGCCCAGCGGGTAGGACATGGCATGCACCAGGTGCGTGCCGGCATGGGCAATGCAGGCGCCGCCGTAGTACGAGGCCCAGAGCATGTTGAGCTTGGCTTCGAGGTTGTCGGGTTCGGCCACCGACAGCTCGATGTTTTCGAACAGCTTTTTCATGCCGATCATCGCGTAGTTGTCGGCGACCGGGTTGGCAATGCTGGCGGTAAAGCACTCGATCAGGTGGCAGAGCGCATCGACACCGGTCGAGGCCGCAATCTTGTGCGGCATGGTTACCGTCAGCTCCGGCGCCAGCGCCACATAGTCGGGCAGCAGCACCGGCGAGATGATGCCCTGCTTGGTCTCGCGCGCAGGGATCGCCAGGATCGCATTGGGCGTCGCTTCCGAGCCCGTCCCCGCCGTCGTCGGCACCATCAGCGCCTTGACCCGCTGCGTGACCTTGGTGCCCGCCAGCAACTCGGCCAAGCTGGGCGACTCCGGGTGCGCCAGTGCCGACAGCAGCTTGGCCACATCCAGCACACTGCCGCCGCCTACGCCCACGACAAAATCCACGCCGCGCAGATCGCGCTCCTGCAGAATGCGCTCCACATCGGCATCGGATGGCTCGGGCGGCACATCGTCGACCAACAGCACCTCGGCCGCCGCGCGCCGCAGCTGGGCCAGCAGCGCCTGCACGCCTGCGATGCCGGAGATGTTCTGGTCGCTGACAAACAGCAGCTTGTGTTTGCCGCTTACCAGGTAGGGGATGTCGTCGAGGACCTTGTGGCCGCTCAGGACGGTGCTATGGATATGCATGTCTTTGTCTCCCGGATTTTTTAGATGCGCGTTGCGAGTTCTGCGCCCTGGCGCAAAGCCTCCAGCAGGCTGCGCTCATCGGCGATGCCCTTGCCCGCAATGTCAAACGCCGTGCCATGGTCCACCGAGGTGCGGATCACATCCAGCCCCACGGTGATGTTCACGCCCGCCTCCAGGCCCAGCACCTTGACGGGGCCATGGCCCTGGTCGTGGTACATGGCGACCACCAGGTCAAAATCACCGCGCCCGGCGCGGAAGAACAGCGTGTCGGCCGGCAGTGGGCCTTCAATGTCCATGCCCCTCTCGCGCAGCTTCTGCACGGCGGGGATGATCTTTTCTTCTTCCTCGCCATAGCCAAACAGGCCGTTCTCACCGGCATGCGGGTTGATGCCGCACACTGCAATCCGTGGGTTGGCGATGCTCGCCTTGCGCAAGGTGTCGTAGCCGCGCTGGATGGTGCGCTCGACCAGGCCCGGCTCGATCTTGCGGATGGCATCGAGCAAGCCGATATGTGTGGTCACATGGATCACCCGCAGATTGGGCGCAACCAGCATCATCGAGACCTCTTCCACGCCCGTCAGGTGCGCCAGCATCTCCGTGTGGCCGGGAAACTTGTGGCCACCGGCATGCAGTGCCTCCTTGTTCAGCGGCGCGGTGCAGATCGCATCGATCTTTCGGGCCTTGGCCAGCTCCACCGCGCGCTCGATAAAGCGGAACGCCGCGTCCCCGGCCACGGGCGAGAGCTTGCCAAAGGCCAGGTCATCGGGGATCAGCTGCAGATCGATGCAGTCGATGACGCCCCGCTCAAAGGCGGCGTCGGCAATGTCCTCAATCGCCCGCACACGCACCTGGGTGCCCAGCAGCGCATTGGCCTTTTCCAGCCGCTTGGCGTCGCCAATGACCACGGCTTTGGCCAGGTTGTACAGGCTGTCGTTCGCAAAGCTCTTGACAATGATTTCAGGGCCCACGCCGGCAGCGTCTCCCATGGTGATTCCGATGACGGGCAGAGAATGGCTCATCTTTGCTTGCTTTCTGTAGGGAGGGTATCGGTGCGGCCGCCCGGGGTTTGGGCGGCCAGCAATGAATGGATGGCGCAGCTTGCGCGTTGCAGCGATGCGGGATGGCCAAAGGCTCCCGCCTTGGTGGCAATCCACTGGCGCCGGGTGTCTTGTTCGATGTCCTGGTACTCGGTGATGCACAGCACCACGCCGGGTTCGCTCTCGGAATGCACACGCAGGCTGCGCAGTTGCAGTTCTTCCAGTACCGCCCGGGCCGTCTCTCCACCGGTGATGACCAGGCCTGCGGCGGCGGCCATGGGCGCGTGCAGCAAACGCGCCAGCTGCCGGGCCAGCATCGGGCCTTCGGCCGGATCCGTCTGCGCGTCCGCTCCCAGGCTGACCACAACATCCAGGCCCTGGGCCACTTCGTCGCTGATGGTCTGCACCAGCGTCTGCACCAGCGTCTGCACCAGGGTCTGGCCTTGGGTCGTCTGCACGTCGCTGCGCAAGCAGCCAGGTGGCACCACATGCAGCCGCGTGCGTGGCTGCTCGGCCAAATACGCGAGCTGCTGCTGCGCAATCGCCGACATGCTGCCAACGACGGTGACCACGCTGGGCAAACGCCCGGCTGCATGCGGTACCTCCAGCGATGCGGCCGAGGCAGATACTGGCTGCACCTGCTGCGCCAGCGCATGCGAGAGGCCGGCAGAGCAGACGCAAAAGGCCTGCTCTATCTGCAGACTGGCCTGGGCCAAGGTCTGCAGGTGTTCGTCAGTCAGCACATCAAACACCAGCGCCTGCACGCCCCGCTCACGTGCATTGGCAATTGCTTGCGCGGTCGCTTCTGGGCCGGCATCGAGCACGCTGGCGGGTAGGTTGTCGCAGCGCAGTCCTGCGGCCTGCAGCTGCTGCGCCGCGCGGTCCTCGCGGTCCGCATGCTCCAGCTGCCAGGTAGCAGTGGCGGCCAGGCGCACACCGTGCACATACACCACGCCGCCCTGCATCGTGCGGCCCATCTGCGGGAAGGCCGGAGCCACCAGCGCAATGGCATGGAGCGCAGTTTGCAACACCGCCACCTCCTGCGCCCAGCCGCCCCGCAGGGTGGAATCGATTTTCTTGAGCACCCGGCGGCCCTGGGATGCAGGCGCAGCCAGCACCGCCTGCAGCTTGGCAGCAGCCTCAGCCGCCGTATCGCGCCGGCTGTTGGTGTCTACCGTGAGCACCGCCACATCACCCTGGGCACCAGCGCTGGCTTGCGCATCCAGCAGCACGCTGGTGGAGAGGCCAGCGCTCGCAAACCCCGCAGCGCAGTCGGCTGCGCCGGAGAGGTCGTCGGCGACAACCAGGTAGTGCGGGAGGGAACGCGGGCTCATGCGGGGCTTTCGGTCGACTCAGTCATCACGCCAAGCCTTAAAATTGATTGATTCAATCATAATTGATTAAAAGCAACATAAAACAAGGGTTAACCCTAGATTTAACGCACCGATAATGATCGATTTGATCGTTGAAGCAGTGAAATCAGGCTGAAACCGTAGCATCAGGCCCGCGCACGCACCGCCAATGTGCAGCAATTCCGCACCATGGTGCATGCACCAACTCGGGGAAAGTCCTGATTGGAGACTTTGGTAAAAAGAGTTCTGATCGAAGCGTTCAAAAAATTATCAATTTTGATTGTTTTGATCAAATAACCACCAAAAACCATTCCGTCTTCAGCCCTGAAGTCATTTCTGAACCACCAGCCCTTGAGGTGTCCCACCATGTTCGCTTCCAACCCCGCTTCTGCCGCCACGCGCCGCCGCTTCCTCCTTGCCAGCAGCCTGCTGCTGGGCCTCGCTCCGCTGGCCAGCCAGGCGGCAGATGCCGCCTATCCTGCCAAGCCCATCACCTTGATCGTGCCCTACCCGGCCGGCGGCGCCAACGATGCGGTGGGCCGCATCGTGGGCCAGAAGATGGGGGAGATCCTCAAGCAGTCCGTCATCGTTGACAACCGGGGCGGCGCGGGCACCACCATCGGCACCGCGCTGGCGGCCAAGGCGCCCGGTGACGGCTACACGCTGGTGCTGGGCTCCCTCTCCAGCCATGCGATCAGCCCGCACCTGTACCGCCAGCCAGGCTATGACGCGATCAAGGACTTCGCCCCGGTCGGCATGATCGGCGAAGCCCCCATCGTGCTGGAAGTCGCCACCAACTCGCCATTCAAGGATGTCAAGCAGGTCGTGGAACAGGCCAAAAAGACGCCGGCCACCCTCACCTACGGCTCGGCCGGCAATGGCTCGCCGCTGCATTTGAGTGCCGAGCTGTTCAAGCGCGCCGCCAATGTGGACATGACCCATGTACCCTACAAGGGCGGCAATGCCCACACCATGGACCTGATGGGCGGCCGCATCGACATGATCTTTGACACGCTGACGAGCGCCACGCCACTGATCACCTCTGGCAAAGTGCGGCCCCTGGCCGTTGCCAGCACCGAGCGCCTGCCCGAGCTGCCCAATGTGCCCACCTTTGCCGAAAGCGGCTACCCCAACTTTGTCGTGAACGCCTGGTACGCCCTCTACGCCCCCGCCAAGACCAGCCCCGAGGTGCTGGCCAAACTCCACCAGGCGCTGAACGAAGCCCTGGCCGATGCCGACGCCAAGGACCGCCTGACCAAACTGGGCGTGCGCAGCAAGGCCAGCACCCAGGACGAGCTCGCCAAATTCACCAAGGCCGAGCTGGACCGCTATGGCGCGGTGATCAGCGCGATTGGCTTGAAGATTGATTGATGGTTGAGTGGTTTTGTGTGGATCCCACCGGCATGGTGGGCTCTGCACGTCTTTTCCGTTCGGGTTTTACGCATTTAGACATGGTCATTGACTGGTTGATGGTTATATCGAACCCCTGCTGGAATCTCCGATATTTCCTCACTAACCTGGGCAATTGCGCGAAGCTTACTGGCCTACTACTGCTGCATCCTTCGTCTAGCTGGAAGGGCGACGAAAATCGAGTGAGAAGGACCTGTAACTCTGAACCCCTGCTAACCGAATCATTCTTTCCCTTGCTTTAGTTCTCTCAGTGCGACACGCATTGTGTCGGGTGCAGATGCATCTTCGACAATGTGGTCAGGGATTACTCCGACGCCCTGTATCCTGCGACCACTAGGCGGAAAGTAGTAAGAACTGGTGAACTTGATACCGCCAATTTGCAAAGGCTGCACAGTTTCAATGCTGGCCCGCCCGAAAGTCGGACGTCCAATGATCACCGCCCTGTTGTGATCCTGCAGCGCGGCTGTCACTATCTCTGCACCGGATGACGTGGCGTTGTCGACCAACACTGCGACGGGCATGGTATGGACCTCTGTAGGCAAGCCAGCCAACGGATCGGGGCTCCCTTTTCTTAGGTAGAACGCGGGAGCTGCCAGATAGGTGATGTTTGACTCAGTGCTAGCGCCTGCCGTCCGCACCACCATGGCATCTTTTCGCAAGAACATGGCAGCAAACCCCACCGAGGAGTCAAGGAGACCACCCGGACATCCGCGCAAATCGAGAACGATCGCCTGAAACGGCTCAGTTTGCCAAGCTGCCTTTAGAGCATCAGCTGCTTCCTGCAGGGAGGAAGCTGTGAAATGGGCAACGCGCAGGTGTACTACATTTGCCGCCAAGCGGGAAAGCTGGGCGCCTCGCACTGTAAAAGCTTTGCGCTCTACCTGGAAAGTGTGCACGGAAAGCGTGGATTCACGAAAAACGGTGAGCGCAACAGTGGTTCCAGGAGGTCCTGCTAGCTTCTCTGCCACCAGAGACGCATCGAGCCCCTTGATCCGAACACCATCAATTGCATACAGCTGGTCCGGGAACACAATTCCTGCCTGAGCCGCTGGACTACCCTCCAACGGTGCAAGAAGATATCGGCCATCTCGAAATTTGACTTCCGCACCAATTGACTCTAGGTTCGCTCGCCTAGGCTGACGATACGCTTCAAACTCGTCCGCGGTAAAGTATTCACCCGAATCCGGGTCAGCACCCCGAAGCATGCCCTTTGTGGCCGCGACAATCAGCGCGCGATCGTCTGGCTTCACCACCAGGGAGCGCTGGAGCACACCATATGCGGCAGAGAGAACCAGTAACTCTTCTTTCGGCAGAGGTCCAGCAGGCTGAGCGGAAGAACTTGCGGCTGCGAGTGTCCACAGCAGGGACCCTACTATCGAAGCTCGAAATGCAATCTTCAAAGTAACCACCTCTTTATCGTTGAATAGCTTCATTTAGGTAAAGGTGATGCCGCCAACCAGCAGCTCCCTCAATCCGGATTCTTCATAAAGTGAAACCGCATCAAGGTCCGCTCGCGCGCCCGGCCGTGGTCCACCACCGGGTGCGGGTAGTCGCGCCCCAGCTGCAGACCGCAGGCCTGCTGCTCCAGCGGCTTCATTGCAGCGGGAAAGTGGATATACCGGTCGGGCACCTTGGCGAGTTCTGGCAGGTAACGGCGGATGAATTTGCCGTCTGGGTCAAAGCGCTCGGACTGGGTGATGGGGTTGAAGATGCGGAACCAGGGCTGGGCGTCGCAGCCGGTCGACGCCGCCCACTGCCAGCCGCCGTTGTTCGACGACAGGTCATAGTCATTGAGGTGCTGGGCAAAAAAGCGCTCGCCCGCGCGCCAGTCAATGCCCAGGTCCTTGGTCAAAAAGCTGGCGACGACCATGCGCAGACGGTTGTGCATATAGCCGGTCTGCAGCAGCTGGCGCATGGCGGCATCGACCAGCGGGTAGCCGGTGCGTGCCTCGCACCAGGCCTGCCACAGCTCAGGGGCATCATCCCACTGCACCTTGTCATAGATGGGGCGGAACGACTGGGTCACCACCTGCGGGTGGTGCCAGAGAATCATCGCGTAGAAGTCGCGCCAGGCCAGCTCCGACAGCCAGGTCTGTGCGCCCTCGCAGCCCGTGCGCGCCTGCGCCACGGCCAGCGCCGCCAGTTGGCGGATCGACACGGTGCCAAAGCGCAGATGCACCGACAGGTAGGAGACGCCCTTGACCGCCGGAAAATCCCGCGCGTCCTGGTAGGCCGCCATGCGCGGCAAAAAATCCTTGAGCAACTGCTGTGCACCCCGGCTGCCGGTGGGTATCTTGAGCGACGCCAGATTGCTGGGCTGAAATCCCAGATCGGCCAGCGACGGTATCGCTTCGCCCCGAGGCAATGCCGCCAGACGCCCGGCATAGCGCGCCACCGGGTAGGCCTTGCACTGGAAGGCATCGAGCTTTTGCAGCCAGGCGCGCTTGTAGGGCGTGAACACGCTGTAGGGATGGCCTTGCTGGGTCAGCACCTCATCGCGGTCCAGCAGCACCTGGTCCTTGTAATCGCTAAAGGCAATGCCGGCGGCTTGCAAATCACCGGCCACGCGCGCATCGCGGGCAATGGCCTCGGGTTCGTAGTCGCGGTTGGTCAGCACCTCCTGCACGCCCAGCGCCTGCGCCAGCTGCACCACCTCCTGCGCAGCCGACCCATGGCGCACCAGCAGGCCCGCGCCAGACGCACCACTGCCGGCCGCCAACTGGTGCAAATCCTCGTCCAGCGCCAGCACACTGGCATGGATAAAGTCCACTCGCCTATCTTGGCGCGTGGGCAGCAGGTCCAGGATGTCGGTGTCAAAAACGAAGACGCAATACACCTGCTCGAAGCGGAGCAAGGCATGGTAGAGAGCGGCATGGTCGTCGCAACGCAAATCGCGGCGCATCCACACCAGGGCGCGGCTGGCCATGGTGATCGGTTTCCTTGTCTGGTTTTTTCTGGATGCCAAAGGCATGGGTGAAGACAGCCAAGCCATTGCCGACCGTCTTCGCTGCGCCATTGTGCATCGCCGTGGCACAGTAGCGTGCCAGAGAAAGTCGCGTCAAACCAGTGCAACCAGATTGCGCAGTCAGCGCATGACCAGCCCCCCATCCACCAGCAACACCTGCCCCGTCATAAACCGGCTCAAATCCGATGCCAGGAACAGCACCGGCCCGGCCACATCCTCGGGGCTCGCCAGGCGGCGCAGCGGGGTGGCGGCCATCAGCGATTCGCGGAAGGATTCGCGGGTTTGTGCGCTGCCCTGGGTGGGGTAGACGAGGCCCGGTGCGACGCAGTTGACGCGTATGCCAAAAGGCCCCAGCTCGCTGGCCAGGTTGCGGCTAAAGCCCACCAGCGACGCCTTGGCCGTGCTGTAGTCGTGGTAGGCGACGACGGGGTGTTCCACCAGATTGCTGCTGATATTGACGATGCTGCCCCGGGCGCGCTGGCGCATCTGCGGCAGCACCGCGCGGCAGACATGGAAGGCGCCGCCCACAGCGGCATCGAACTGCGCCTGGTAGTCGCTCCAGGCCAGTGCATCCAGCGGCTGGCGGCGTTCGGGGTCAAAGGCATAGGGGCGCAAGGCGTTGTTCACGACGATGTCGATGGGCCCGGCCTCTTGCGCAATGGCCTGGGCCATCGCATCCACCGCGGCCGGCTTGCCCACATCGGCCTGCACGGCCCAGGCGTCGCCGCCGGCGGCCTGGCAGGCGGCCACGGTCTGGGCGGCGGCGGCCTCATTGGCCAGGTAGTTCACTGCCACCGTGGCGCCTTCGCGCGCAAAGGCCTGGGCGATGGCCGCTCCAATGCCCCGGCTGGCGCCGGTGACCAACACCACCTTGCCGCGCAGATTCAAAGCACTGCTTTGCACCATCTCAGGCCCCTGGCAGCCAACGGCTGTCCACCACATCGGCCACCTTAATGGGCTGCTGCACCATGCCCAGCGCATGGTAGACATCAGCGCCCTTTTGCAGTGCAGCCAGGTCAAAGCTGCCCAGCGGCGCGGCCTTGCCCAGCACCCGCAGGGTGGGCTGGGCCGAAGCATTGCGCAGCGCAATCACATCGAGGTTGATGTCGCGCTGGGTGCCATCGATCGCGCGCTTCGTGGCCAGGGTCGCGGCCTCTTCGGGCTGGGCGATCATCCAGGCTGCGCTGTCGCGGTAGCCGCGCAAAAAGGCCTGCAGCAATGCCGGCTGCTGCTCCAGCGTCTGCCGGCGCACCACAAACATATCGCTGGAGATATTGAGATAGTCGCGCACGGGCATCACCTGCACGTCGCCCATGCCCTTGCGCAGGCCCACGGTCAGGCCGGTGTCGGTGGCGGCCGTGGCGTCGACCTGGCCTTGCATCAGCGGTGCAAAGTTCAAGAGGCCGGTCACCACAATGCGCACATCCGATTCCTTGAGCCCCGCCTGGTGCAGCATCACCAGCAGGTTCTGGCGCGTGCCGCTGGCGAGGCTATAGACGCCAATGGTCTTGCCCTTCAGGTCCGCCGGGCTGCGGATGCCGCTCGAGCGCAGCGACACGACGTTGAACACGTTTTGCGGGTAAATGTCATAGATGGCGACCAGCTTCTCGCCCTTGTCCAGCGCCATAAAGAACGAGCCCGGGTCGGTAAAGGCCACATCGCCCTGCCCGCTCAAAATGTTGCGGATCGCGTCGCCACCGCCCGCACCCGGCAGGTAGGTCAGGTCCACGCCCTGGGCTTTAAAAAAGCCCTTGTCCGGCTCGGCCAGGATATTGGTGATTTCGCTGATCGGCTTGCTCCAGCCGGCCAGGCGGACCTTGCCGCTGACGGGACTTGCAGCGCCCGCTGCGATGCCGGTGCCCGCCAGGCCCAGGCCGAGCAGGCCGGCCGAGGCGCCCAGCCAGCGGCGGCGGGATACGGGATAGGTCAGAAAAGGTGCAGACATCAGCGGTCCTTAAAAAAGCAATCGAGCAAATACCAAAAAATCAACGATGTGGGCCTGCCGGGTTGGCCGCGACCGCATGGCCGCGCAGCAACCAGCGCTCCAGCAGCAAGCAGGCCTGGTACAGCAGCAGGCCCAGCGCCGCAATCAGCAGCAGCGCGGCAAACATCAAGCTGGTGTCCATCATTCCCTGGGCGGCAATCACCACCGCGCCCAGGCCCTGGCTGGCACCCATGAACTCTGCGACGACCGCACCCACCAGCGCCAGCACCACGGCCACGCGCAGGCCCGCCAGAATGGCGGGCAAGCCTGTGGGCAGCTTGAGCCGCACCAACGTCTGCAGCCGGCTCGCCCCCAGCATGCGAAACAGCTGCAGGCGCTGCGCATCGACCTGGCGCAGGCCCGTCAAGGTGTTTTCCATCAGCGGAAAAAAGCAGACCAGCGCCGTGATCAGCACCGTGGGCAGCATGCCAAAACCAAACCACAGCACAAACAGCGGCGCCAGCGCCAGCTTGGGCACCACCTGGCTGACGACGACATAGGGCTTGAGCACGCGCTCTAGCAACACCGACTCGGCCAAGGCCATGCCCGCCAGCAGCCCAAAGGATGCGCCCGCAGCCAGGCCTAGCAGCACTGCCTGCACGGTGGCTGCCACATGCGGCCAAAAGTAGCCTGACGCAAGCCCCGTCCACAAGGCCTGTAGCACCGCCGACGGCACCGGCAGCACCAAGGCGGAGATATCGCCCAGGCGCCCTGCGCCCTCCCACACGGCCAGCAGCAGCACCAACAGCGCGGCGGCCCAGAGCCGGGCTTTGAGGATCGGGTTCATGCGCTGGCCCCATCCATCGCGGCACGCACCTGGGCCGCATAGGCGTTAAAGGCTGCGCCATGGCGCATGGCCTGGGTGCGCGGCGTGGGCAGATCAATAGCGATATCGGCCACCAAGCGCCCGCCATGCATCAGCGCCACCCGGTCGCCCAGGTACACGGCCTCGTTGATGTCATGGGTGACAAAGAGCACGGTGGTGCCCCTCGCGCGGCAGCTGCGCAGCAGCTCATCCTGCAGCTCGGCGCGGGTGATGGCATCGAGGGCGGCAAAGGGCTCGTCGAGCAGCAGCAAGGCGGGCTCACGAATCAAGGCCCGCGCCAGCGCCACCCGGCTTTGCTGCCCGCCGGATAGCTGGCCGGGCTGCTGCCGGGCCAGCGCCGCCAGGCCCAGTTGGGCCAGCAACTGCTCCGCGGCATCACGGTCCTGCGCCGTCGGCTTGCGCTGCAGCGATAGCGGCAGCAGCACGTTATCCAGCACCGTCAGCCAGTCCAGCAAGGTGGGCGACTGGAACATCACCCCCAGCTGCGGGCCGGGTGCTACCAGGCTACCGCCAGCCCGCACAATGCGGCCCGCCTGGGGCTGCAGCAGGCCGGCGACCAGCTGCAGCAAGCTGGTCTTGCCGCAACCACTGCGGCCCAGCAGGCAGTGGAAGGCGCCTTGCGCCATCTGCCAGCGCACGCCATCCACGACCGGGGCCTGGCCCGGGTAGGCAAAGCTGAGGTCCTCAATATCAATCCATGCCATCGCGCCGCCCTTCAGTCTGCGTAACGCGCCAGCGGCTGCGCAGCGGCCTCGGCAGCGGCATCGATCTCGGTCATCCGCACCAGGTCGAGCAGGCTAAAGCGTCCGTCATGGTGCCAGCCGGCCTCGGGCACGCCCATGGCGCCCAAGGCGCTGATGCGGGTAACGCCGGCGGCGCCCAGCAGGCCGGCCAGACGGTACAAATCTTCGGGACCCACGGCCAGGCCTGCGGTCTGCAGGTAGTCGCGCTGGGCGGCCACCAAGGGCACAACGTCGTCCAGGCTATCCACCCCCACCACAACAATGCTGCGGTAGAGCGCCGTGGGCGCCAGCGGCTCCAGGCTGTCGCTATAGGCCACGCTCCAGGGCGCATCGGCCGGGCCAATCAGCTGCGGGGCGGCGCCATCATCGGCCGGCGCGCGCCACTCCAGCGACTGCTGCCAGCGCGCCATGCCGGCGCCCTCTTCCAGATCCAGCGGGCGGCGCGCAAAGCGCTGCTGCAGGTTGGCCAGCTCGGCGGCCAGGTAATCGGCAAAGGCGCGGGGGGAGACCGTGGCGCCCCGCTCTACATAGAACACATGGGGCGAGTAGCAACCCTGCTGGTCATAGCGCATGACATCCCAGGCTGCCAGCCGCGCATGGGCTGGCGCTTTGACGGCATCCAGTGCCGCCCTACCCACCATGCCAAAACCTAGCTTGTGGCCATGGGGCAAAAAGCGGGTGGTCACCGGCAGCTGCTGGCGCAGCGCAGCCAGGGTCTGGTTGCTGCCATAGGCCATCACGGTATCGGCCTCGGCATACAGCACTTGCGCGCCTTCGGCGCTGTCGCCCGTCTGGGCGCCGCCGGGCCACCAGACCACGGCCAGGCAGTCGGCCAATGGGGGATGTACTTCCGCCAGCAAGCGCGCAAACCAGCCGGCAAACAGTGGCTCGGCACTGGCCAGCTTGCCCAGGCTGGGCGCTTTGACAAGCAGGCCGCAGACGAGGCTCCACAGCGACAGCGCCGGCACATTGCCGGCCCAGCTGTGCAGCAGCAGGCCCGGGCCATAGGCGCGCACGGCCCCGCCTTTGATGGCCGGCACAAAGCCATCAAGTACACCAGGGTTGGCAAAATCCTCGCCGATAAAGCGCCACAGCTGGGGTGCCCTGAAAGTCTTGAACAGGCCGTTGAGCCCCAGGCGCACCATCGCCGCGTCATAACCGCAGACCAGCGGCAGGCAGGCGTCGATCTGGCGGCGATAGGGGTCGGCGGGGTCCAGCAGGCGGGCAATGGCGCGGTCAATGGCGGCCACGATCTCGGCCAGTGGCATCGGCTGCAGCTGGCGCTGCGCGGCGGCGCGCACCCGCTCGGTGAGGGCCTGCATCTGCGCGCCGGTCAGCACCGGCACCTCGACCTCCAGCTGGGCGCCCGCGCGCTCATACACCAACACCTGCCAGCGCACCCGGTTGTCATCCATGCCCGGCAGGTAGCCGGCCCGCATGCGCCCGGCCATGCGCTCAGCGGCTTGCGGCTCCATCATGCGCGCGCCGCTTGTACAAACTCATCGACGGCCAAGGAGCAGCCTTTGGCAGCGGCCCCTTCGGCCCGGCCCAGCAGCAAAAAGCCGCCATCGGCCCAGAGGCCCACGTCTTCGGTCAGGATGGTGCTGACCGCGTTGTAGTTGGCCAGGTCGCAGTGCACCAGAATGCCGCGCTCACCCGGCGCCACGCTGCGGCCGCTGACGGGCTCGACCAGGCGCGAGCGAATCCAGTGCGGGCCGGATTTGACGGAGGGCAAGCTGGCATTGCCGTTGTCGTAGAACTGGGTGCTCAGCTCGGTCATGCCGTACATGTTGATGCACAGCTCGGGCGGCACGCCCAGCAGCTCGGTGAGGCCGGCATAAAAATCGGCCAAGGGCAGCTCACGCGACTGGCCCTTGTAGCCGCCGGTGTCCAGGATGCGGCTGCCGGCCGGCAGCGCAAAGCGCCGGCCCTGGGCGCGCAGCGCATCCATCACATGCACGAGGCTGAAGCTGGCGCCCAGCAGCGCATAGGGCTGGCCGCTGCGCTCAGCTTCTTCCAGCACGGCGCAGAGCCCGTCCATATCCAGGCCCTCCGGCCCCAGAAAGTAGCGGCTCTCGGGCGTACCAAAGCTCGACTTGGCCAGCGCCAGGTAATGCGCCAGCGAGGAGTTGGGCATGGCCACTTCATCGGGAAACAAGATACCCATCGGCATGCGCGCGGTGCCCTGCATGAAGCGGGTGACGAAGTGCTGCTGCATCGACAGGTCATACACCTGCAGGGCAGGATGAAAATGCCGGCCCCGTGCGGCGCGGCCGGTGGTGCCGCTGGTCATGAAGACGCGTTCGGTCGGCGATGGCGCCTCGCTGCGCAGCTCCAGCGCCTTGAAGGCATCGATGGGCACGGCCGGGATATCGCTCCAGGTCTTGACCGTGCGCGGGCTCGCGCCACGGCGCTGGCAAAAGCTGCGGAACGGCGTATTGGATGCGTATTGGTAGGCAAAAAGACGCAGCGCGAGCTGGTCAAACTGGTCATCGGTGCAGCCATCCATTGCGATGAATGCAAGCAGGTCTGCGACCAGCGTATCGGCCTTGTCCATGGAATTCCTTCGAGAGCGGTGAGGTCATGCTCCGAAGGCTCCCCCCATGCGCGCAAGGCGCCCCTGGCAGGGAGTTGGCTCTTCTTCCGCCGGAATGACCCGGTTCAAGTTCTCGGGTGTAGATCTCAGCACTGGCGTGCACCCCGGAGCAGGCGCCATCTTACCCCAGGGCTGCTGGGTTACCGCCATCCACACTGTCAAGCCAAGGCCTGCACCACGGTCAATCCAGCCACCGGCGCCAAGCCCAAACCAGGGAAAACACCAGGGCCACCGCGATGGTGCAAGCCGCCGACGGCGCAGTCGCGCATGCACCAAGCCAAGGCATTTTTTGCGGATTCCTGCACCATATCCAGGCAACGCGATAGCCACGTAACCCATTGTGGTGCTTTGCAAATTTTCTGCGCCAGGTCAAAGCGCGCATGCTGGAAATCACCTAGTCCACAACCCTTTCCATCGGCGATTCAGTCTGTTAACTTATGTCCTGTCGACAGACGACTGTCGCTAGACGACATAAATTTAACGAGGACAACAATGCTTGCAATGGCTGATGCCGACGTCCAATCCGGCTACGACAAACCGCATACCGAGAGCGAACAGCGCGTTCGCGAAGACCTGGCCGCCGCCTACCGCCTGATGGCGCATTTCGGGATGGACGACAGCATCTACACGCACATCTCGGCGCGGGTGCCAGGCCGCACGGACCAGTTCCTCATCAACCCCTTTGGCACCCTGTTCAAGGACATCACGGCCAGCTCGCTGGTCAAGATCGATGCCGAAGGCCGCATCGTCGAAGACACGCCCTACCAGGTGAACCCGGCCGGCTTTGTGATCCACAGCGCCGTGCATGCCGCGCGGCATGACGCCGCCTGCGTCGTGCACTCCCACACCGAAGCGGGCGTGGCGGTCTCTTCACTGCAATGCGGCCTGCAGCCGAGCAACCAGTGGGCGCTGCAGTTCTACAACCGCGTGGCCTACCACACGTTTGAAGGCATCGCGCTGGATCTGCACGAGCGCGAGCGCCTGGTCGCCGACCTGGGCAGCACGGCCAAGGCCATGGTGCTGCGCAACCACGGTCTGCTCACCTTGGGCCACAGCGTGGCCGAGGCCTTCATCCTGATGCTCAACCTCGACCGCGCCTGCCGCGTGCAGCTGGCCATCCAGTCTAGCGGCCAGGCCATCAACCCCGTGCCGCCCGAGGTCTGCGAGCTGACCGCCCGCCAGTACGAAAGCGGCGACACCGATGTGATGCCTGGCCTGCCCAAACGCGCCGACCCACATGAGCGCGAATGGCAGGGCCTGCTGGGCTTTTTGCAGCCGCCGGGCCGCAGCCACTACCGTGATTGACAGGCGCGGCTGAGCAGCGACTGAAGCCCAACCGAGCCTTGCATGCTGCCGCCTTTGCGGCCCCACCGCCGCAAGCCCGCCCGGCCCAGGCACCCCTCGATACCAAGACAGGAAGCAACCATGATCAATCGGCGTGAACTCATCTCCTACAGCCTGGCGGGAGCCGGCCTCAGCATCGCGGGCGTGCCCATGGCGGCCTTGGCGCAGCAAACCAAGGGAACGATCAATGTGATGGTGCAGCCCGAGCCCTCGGGCCTGATGCTGGGCATCGTTCAAAACGGCCCCACCCAGCTGGTCTCCGGCTATATCTACGAAGGCCTGCTGCGCTACGACGAGAAGCTGGAGCCGCACGGCCTGCTGGCGACTGCCTGGAACCGCTCCGACGACGGCCTGACCTACACCTTCAAGCTCAAGTCCGGCGTCAAGTGGCACGACGGCAAACCCTTCTCTGCCGATGATGTGGTGTTCTCGGTCGATAAGTTTCTGCGCAAGACCCATGCCCGCCTGCGCGCATCGCTGGAGCCGCTGGAGAGCGTGCGCGCCATCGATGCCAACACGGTGGAGTTCAAGCTCAAGTACCCGTTTGGCCCCTTCATCAGCCTGTTCGACACCGGCTCGATGCCGATGATCCCCAAGCACATCTACGAAAACACCGACTACGCCACCAACCCGGCCAATGCCAAGCCGATTGGCACGGGCCCCTTCAAGTACAAGGAATGGGTGCGCGGCTCCTACATCCAGCTGGTGGCCAATGAGCTCTACCACACCAAGGGCGAGCCGATGGTAGAGAACCTCTACTTCCACATCATCCCGGATGCGGCCTCGCGTGCTGCGGCATTTGAATCGGGCAAGGTCGATGTGGTGCCAGGGGGCGCGGTCGAGTTCTTTGATGTGGCCCGCCTGGCCAAGCTGCCTGGAGCAGCGGTCACCACCAAGGGCTGGGAGTTCTACTCGCCCCATTCCTGGCTGGTGCTCAACAACCGCAAGGCCCCCTTTGACAACCCCAAGTTCCGCCAGGCCGTCATGTATGCGATGGACCGCGAGGCCATGGTCAAGGTTGCCTGGCAGGGTTTTGCCAAAACGGCGGCCGGCCCCTTCAACCAGCATGTGAAGTTCGCCTCTGACGATGTCACCAAGTACCCGCGTGATCTGAACAAGGCCAAGGCCTTGCTCAAGGAAGCCGGCTACAAGGGCGAAACCGTCAAGCTGCTGCCGCTGCCCTACGGCGAATCCTGGCAGCGCCTGGCCGAGATGATCCGCCAGAACCTGATCCAGGCCGGCATCAAGGTAGAGACCACCGGCACCGATGTGGCCGGCTGGAACCAGCGCACCGCCGAGTGGGACTTTGACATGGCCATCATCTATGTCTACCAGTACCCCGATCCAGCATTGGGCGTGGCCCGGACCTACACCAGCCACACGATCGCCAAGGGTTCGCCCTTCAACAACATCGAAGGCTATGTCAACCCCAAGGTGGATGCACTGTTTGATGCTGGCGCCAAGGCGCTGACCGATGCCGACCGCGCCAAGGCCTATGCCGAGGTGCAGAAGATCCTGACCGAAGAGGTGCCGGTGGCCTGGTTGCATGAGATCAACTTCCCCACGCTCTACCGCACCAAGATCAAGAACCCGATCAGCTCCGGCGTGGGTTTGAACGACAGCCTGAGCCGTGCCTCGATAGGCTAAGCATTGCTTGCGGCCCCGGCCGCAGCGCCTCTCTTCTTGCTGAACTCTGCACGCTGCCAGCCCCCGCTGGCGCGTGCGGGATGGCAGCGCTTTTGTCTCGCTCCAAGGTCTCCCCGCTATGAACCGCCTCCGCTACATGTCCGTCCGGGTGCTCCAGGGTCTGCTGGTGCTCATGTGCATAGCCACCGTCAACTTCATGCTGATCCGGGCAGCGCCCGGCGACCCGGTCGCCGTCATTGCCGGTGAAGCCGGCGCCTCGGACCCGCAGTTTGTCGCCCAGCTGCGCGAGCAGTTTGGCCTGGACAAGCCCGTGACCACCCAGCTGGCCAACTACCTGGGCCACATCACGCAGCTGGACCTGGGCTTTTCCTACCGGCAGCAGCGCCCGGTGCTGGAGCTGATTACCGAGCGCCTGCCCGCCACCTTGCTGCTCACCGGCAGCGCCTTTGTGATGTCGCTCATCTTTGGCGTGGCCTTGGGCGCCACGGCCAGCCGCCATGTCGGCAAATGGGTGGACAGCGCCATCACCTTTGTGGCGCTGGTGTTCTATGCGACGCCGCTGTACTGGCTGGCGATGATGGCGGTGCTGGTGTTCTCGGTGCAACTGAGCTGGCTGCCTGGTTTTGGCTACTTCACCGTGGGCAGCGACGCCACCGGCTTTGCCCGCGCCTGGGACATTGCCCAGCATCTGGTGCTGCCCTCGCTCACCCTGGCGCTCTTTTATATGGCGGTCTATGCCCGCATGACCCGGGCCTCGATGCTCGAAGTCGCGCAGATGGACTTTGTCAAAACCGCCCGTGCCAAGGGCGTGCGCATGGGCCGCATCCAGCGCCAGCACATTCTGCGCAATGCCTTGCTGCCCATCGTCACCCTGGCGGGCATCCAGGCCGGTGGCCTGATCGGCGGCGCGGTGCTGACCGAGACCGTGTTTGCCTGGCCCGGCATTGGCCGCCTGATGTTTGATGCCCTGCTGCAGCGCGACTACAACCTGCTGCTGGGCTGCTTCCTGGTCGCAGCCGCCGTGGCGGTGCTGTTCAACCTGATCACTGATTTTGTCTACACCCTGGTCGATCCCCGGATCGAGCTGGGCTGAAACGGAGCCTTGCGATGACTGCTATTTCTGAGCCGGCCCTGGCGGCCGCTACGCCCCCCGCCAAGAACAAGCACCGATCCACCTTCTGGAGCCGCTTTTGCCGCAACCGGGGCGCCCTCTTGGGCCTGGCCATCTTGCTGCTGGTGGCGCTCTTGGTCTGCTTTGGCCCGCTGCTGGCCGCGCACAACCCCTGGGACATGGTCGAGCAACCCTTTTTGCCGCCGATGGAGCGCGCAGGCTTTGCGATGGGCACCGACACCATGGGCCGCGACATTCTCTCGGGCCTGGTACTGGGCGCCCGCATTTCGCTGCTGATTGCGGTGATCTCGACCTTGGTGTCGCTGCTGATTGGCGTGGGCATTGGTGCCATCTCGGGCTACTTCGGTGGCTGGGTCGATGCCACCCTGATGCGCTTTACCGAAATGTTCCAGTCCGTGCCCAGCTTTGCGCTGGCCCTGGTGCTGGTGGCCATTTTTGAGCCCTCGGTCAACTCCATCATCGTGGCCATTGCGTTGGTCTCCTGGCCGCCGGTGGCGCGCCTGGTACGCGGCGAATTTTTGACCCTGCGCCAGCGCGACTTTGTCGCCGCTGCCCAGCTGGCCGGCCAAAGCACACCCCGCATCATCCTGGCGCAGATCCTGCCCAATGCGGCCTCGTCCATCGTGGTGATGGCCTCGCTGATGGTGGCCACCGCCATCCTGCTCGAATCGAGCCTGAGCTTTATGGGCCTGGGTGACCCCAACCTGATGAGCTGGGGCTACATGATCGGCTCGGCCCGCACCGTGCTGCGCCAGGCCTGGTGGATGGCCGTGTTCCCCGGCGTCGCGATCCTGCTCACCGTGCTGGCCTTCAACCTGGTTGGCGAAGGCCTGAACGACGGACTCAACGCGCGCCAGGACGGGAAGACGAAATGAACGCCTATTCACACGAAGCCCTGCATATGCTTGCACAAATGCCTGACCAGCCTGCCACCCCAGAGCCGGTGCTGACCGTGCGCGGCCTGGACATCCGCCTGCCGCTGGGCGCCGACCGCGCCTTGGCCGTCACCCAGGCCAACCTGCAGATCCTGCCCGGCCAGACCCTGTGCGTGGTCGGTGAATCGGGCTCGGGCAAGTCCATGATCGCCAACGCCATCATGGGCCTGCTGCCCCGCCCCAAGGTCGAGCCCGTGGCCGGCGAGATCCTGTTTGATGGTAAAGACCTGCTGAGCTTGAGCGAAGACCAGCTGCGCGAGCTGCGCGGCAGCCGCATGGCCATGGTCTTCCAGGAGCCGATGACGGCGCTGAACCCGGTGATGCGCATTGGCGAGCAGATGGCCGAGGCGCTGGACGCCCACCTGCAGCTGCCCGCTGCCGACAAGCGCCGCCGCATCATCGCGGCCCTCACCGATGTGGGCCTGCCCGAGCCCGAGCGCCTCATCGACGCCTACCCGTTCCGCCTCTCGGGCGGCCAGCGCCAGCGCGTGATGATCGCCATCGCGATGCTGCTCGAACCGAGTCTGCTGATCGCCGACGAGCCCACCACCGCGCTGGATGTGACCACGCAGGCGCAGATCCTGCAACTGATGCGTGCGCTGCAAAAGAAGCGCGGCATGGCCATGCTCTTTATCACCCATGACTTTGGCGTGGTGGCCGAGATTGCCGACCATGTGGTGGTGATGCAAACCGGGGTGGTGGTCGAAGCCGGCCCGGCCGGCCAGGTGCTGCGCAACCCCCAGCACGCCTATACCAAGAAGCTGCTGGCCGCCATTCCGCATGGCAATGTGCGCGAGACCCAGGCCAGCACCGCGCAGCCGGTGCTGCAGGTCAAAGACCTGTGCAAGGTCTATCGCACTGGCGGCGGCTTTTTGCGGCCCGCGCGTGAGGTGGTGGCCGCCGAGCGCATCAGCTTTGAGCTGGGCCGCGCCCAGACCCTGGGCGTGGTGGGCGAGTCGGGCTCGGGCAAGTCGTCGCTGGGCCGCTGCATTGTGGGCCTGGCACCGTTTGACAGCGGCGAGATCCTCTTCAACGGCCAGCGTTTGAGCTCGGGCGCCGCGCTGCGCCGCCAGGCCAAGGGCAAGATCCAGATGGTCTTCCAGGACCCCTATGCATCGCTCAACCCGCGCCACAAAATTGGCTCGGCCATTGCCAGCGGCCCCATTGCCCAGGGTGTCCCCAAGGCCGAGGCCCTGCGCCGCACGATGGAGCTGCTGGAGCTGGTCGGCCTGGGCCCCGAGGCAGCCGAGCGCTACCCGCATGAATTTTCTGGCGGCCAGCGCCAGCGCATTGGCATTGCCCGCGCGCTGGCGATGGAGCCATCACTGCTGGTGGCCGATGAGCCGGTCTCCGCGCTCGATGTGTCCGTGCAGGCCCAGGTGCTCAAGCTGTTTGCCGAGGTGCGCGAGCGCTTTCAGCTCAGCATGGTCTTTATCACCCATGACCTGCGCGTGGCCGGCCAGATGTGCGACCACCTGGCCGTCATGCAACGCGGCCGGATTGTGGAGTACGGGCCCACCGCCCAGGTGCTGGGCAATCCCCAGCACCCCTATACCCAGACCTTGATCGACGCCATCCCCTCGCTGGAGCACCGCCGCGACGAGGTGGACGCAGACAGCGCAGAAACGCGGAGCCGCGCATGACCGCCATGCCCAGTACTGATGCCACCACTGCCGCGCCCCGCAGCATTGCCTTTTTGAGCAAGAGCATTGCGATGGACTTTTTGCTGCCCGCCTACCAGGCGCAGTTCCCCGGCAGCCGGCTGCTGCTGGGCGCCGAGCTGCAGGCGCTGCTCGATGCCGGCCAGCACGGCGAAATCGAGGTAGCCGTCTGCTGGCACCCGCCCGCCGAACAACTCGCGCAGCTGACCCAGGCCGCAGGCCTGCAGCTGGTGCAATCGATTGCCGCCGGCATTGACCATATCGACACCCAGGCCCTGCCCGCCAGCACCCCCGTGTGCCGCATTGTGGACAGCACCATGGGCTATGGCATGACAGCGTTTGTTAGCTGGGCCGTTATCCACCGGCAACGCCATATGGACCGCTATGTGGCCCATGCGGCACAGCACCAGTGGCGCGAGGAGCCTATCGTCGCCCCCAGCCAGCACCGGGTGGGCATTGCCGGCCTGGGCACCTTGGGCCAGGGCTGTGCCAAAGCCCTGCTGGCCATGGGCTACCAGGTGCGCGGCTGGAGCCGATCAGCCAAGCAGGACTTGCCCGCTGGCTTGGAAGGCTTGCAAACCTTCCACGGCCAGACGCAGAAGGCGGAGTTTTTGAGCGGCTGCGACACCTTGGTGTGCCTGCTGCCGCTGACCGATGAGACCCAAGGCTTTCTCGATCTGGCCTTGATGCGCCAGCTGCCGCGCGGCGCGCACCTGATCAATGTGGGCCGGGGCGCCCACCTGGTCGAGGCCGATTTGCTGACCGCACTGGCCGAAGGCCAGATAGGAGCAGCCACCCTGGACACCTTCAGCGCCGAGCCGCTGCCAGCCGACCATCCCTTTTGGCAGGACCCGCGCATTCTGGTGACCCCGCATATCGCCACCCGCACCGATCCACGCGTCATCGCCCGGCAGACCGCCCACAACTTCAGCCGCATCCGCGCAGGCCAGGCCGCCGAGGTGGCCGTGGACCTGGGGCGCGGCTACTGACGCCCAGCCCCCCAAGAACGCAAGCACACACCCGCCCCCAAGGAGATTTGGACATGAACGCAGCAGACAACACCCAAAAACGCAGCGCGCTGGACGCCCAGGACATTGGCGCCCACCTGCACCCCTACACCAACTTGGCCACGCACGAGGATGTGGGCCCGTTGATGATTACGCGGGGCGATGGCATCCATGTGATTGACGAGCAGGGCCGCAAATACATCGAGGGCATGTCGGCGCTGTGGTGCAGCTCGCTGGGCTTTAGCCACCCGCGCCTGGTGCAGGCCGGTATCGATGCGCTGCAAACGCTGCCCTACTACCACACCTTCAACCACCGCTCCAACCCTGCAGTGGCCCAGCTGGCCGACAAGCTGATCCAGCTGGCCCCGGCACCGATGGCCAAGGTCTTCTTTGCCAACTCGGGCTCAGAAGCCAATGACACGGCCATCAAGATCATCTGGTACTACCACAACGCCATTGGCAAGCCGGCCAAGAAAAAGATCCTTTCGCGCCAGCGCGGCTACCACGGCGTGACGGTGGCGGCCGCCAGCCTGACCGGCCTGCCCGCCAACCACCAGGATTTTGACCTGCCGATTGCACGCATCGGCCATGTGGAATGCCCCCACCACTACCGCTATGCCAACCCCGGCGAGAGCGAGGCCGACTTTGCCACCCGCCTGGCCGATGCACTGGAGCAGCGCATTCTGCAAGAAGGGCCTGAGACCGTGGCCGCGTTCATTGCCGAGCCGGTGATGGGCGCCGGCGGCGTCATCGTGCCACCCGAGACCTATTTTGAAAAAATCCAGGCCGTGCTGCGCAAGTACGAGGTGCTGATGGTGGCCGACGAGGTGATCTGCGGTTTTGGCCGCACCGGCCAGATGTTTGGCTCGCATACCTTTGGCATCCAGCCCGACATCCTCACCTGCGCCAAGGCGCTGTCTTCGGGCTATGTGCCGATCTCAGCCGTCATGGTAGCGCCCAAGATCTACGACGCCATGGCCGCCAACAGCGGCAAGATCGGCACCTTTGGCCACGGCTATACCTATTCCGGCCACCCGGTGGCAGCAGCCGTGGCGCTGGAGACGCTCAAGGTCTATGAGGACGAGCAGATCCTGGCCCATGTCAACCAGCTGAGCCCCATCTTCCAAGGCCGGCTGCGCGGCTACCTGGAGCGCGCCTATGTGGGCGAGGCCCGGGGCGTGGGCCTGATCGGCGCTATTGAACTGGTGGCAGACAAGGCCACCCGCCAACCCTTTGACCCGGCGCTGAAGCTGGGCTACCGCCTGGCCCAGTACGCACAGGAAGAGGGCCTGATCGTGCGCGCCATGGGCGACGCCGTGGCGCTGTGCCCGCCGCTGATCATCACCGAGGCCGAGATGGCCGAGATGTTTGCCCGCCTGGACCGCGCGCTGGACAAGCTGCAGGCCACCCTGCCATGAGCGCCACCATGCAAGCCTTCTACAGCCCCGAGCAGGCGCTGCACCACCCCAGCCAGTTCATGCGCCTGGGCAAGCTGGTGCCCGCGCCCGATCTGCCCAGCCGCGCCGAGACCCTGGCCGATGCGCTGCAACAGGCGGGCCTGGCCGTCAGCGCGCCGCCCGACCTGGGCCGCGCACCGCTGGAGGCCGTACACGCCCCCCATTACCTGGACTACCTGCAAACCGCCTGGCCACGCTGGCAGGAGATGCTGGCGAGCGGCGCCAATGCCGGCCCCGAGGTGATGGCCAACCTCTCGCCCTACGCCGGCGTGCCCGCCGGCCAGCGCCGCCCGCCCTGCCCATCGCCCGCGCTGATACCGCAAACCGGCTACTACCTGGGCGATCTGTCCTGTCCGCTGGGGCCGGACAGCTGGCAGTCCATCCTGCGCTCGGCCCACAGCGCCGTGGCTGCCGCCGATGCGGTGATTGCCGGCGAGCGCATGGCCTATGCGCTGTGCCGCCCCTCGGGCCACCATGCGCATTGGGACCGTGCCAGCGGCTTTTGCTATGTCAACAACAACGCCTGCGCCGCTGCGCGCCTGGCCGCACATTTTGGCCGGGTGGCTGTGCTCGATGTCGATGCCCACCATGGCGATGGCACGCAGAGCATCTTCTACGCCCGGGACGATGTGCTGACGGTCTCCACCCATGCGGAGACCAGCAGCTACTTTCCGTTCTACACCGGCTACGCCCATGAGCGTGGCGCCGGCGCCGGCGAAGGCTACAACCTGAACCTGCCGCTGGCCCATGGCAGCGGCAATGCGGAGTTTTTGGCCGCAGTGGACACCGGCTTAGAGGCTGTGCGTGCCTTTGGCCCGCAGGCCGTGGTGCTGGCCCTGGGTTTTGACACCTTCAAGGACGACCCGATCAGTGTGCTCAAGGTCGACTTTGACGCCTACCGCGCCGTCGGCCAAAAGCTGCGTGCGCTGGAGCTGCCCTTGGTGGTAGTGCAGGAAGGCGGCTACCTGGTCGAAGCCATTGGCCCGGGCCTGCAGGCCTTTTTGGAGGGCCTCCATGGCTGAGCAGGCCGTGCAGCCCAGCAACCCGGCAGCAGCACTGCGCGAGGCCGATGCCGCGCGCCGGCTGCGCCAGGGGATGGGCCTGTTTCTGGCAGCGCTGCTGTGCTTTGCCTGCTACGACGCCTTTGCCAAGCACATGCTGGCCCGCTACCCGGCCACGGTGATGAACCTCTCGCGCTACACCGCCATCGGCGTGCTGGCCTTGTGGGTCATGCACCGGCATGGCGACTGGTCTGCGCTGCGCTGGGGGCGCCTGCGCAGCGGCAAGTTGCTGCTGCTGCGCAGCCTGATGCTGGCCATTGTGGCCACCTGTTTTATGACGGCGCTGGCCACCATGCCGCTGGCCGAGGCCACCGCCATCTACTTCACCGCACCGCTCATCATGGTGGCGCTCTCGCCCTGGCTGCTGGGCGAGCGGGTGGGCCGCGTGCAATGGGTGGCGGTGCTGCTGGGCTTTGCCGGCATGCTGCTCATCGTGCGCCCGGGCAATGCCTTGCCACTGGCCGGCACCGTGCTGATGGCCATCTCGGCCGTCTGCTATGCACTGTTCCAGGTGCTCACACGCAAGCTCTCGGGCCTGGTGCCCACGGCGGTGCAGTTTGCCTATATGGCGCTGTTTTGCCTGGTCATCACCAACCTGCCGGCCCTCTTCCACCCGATCACCGAATGGCCCGATGCGCCGCAGCTGGCCTTGCTGCTGGCGGGCGGTTTTGTCAGCGGTGGCGCGCAGTTACTGCTGCTGCAGGCCTTCCAGCGCGCCTCGGCCTCGACCCTGGCGCCAATGAATTATGTACAACTGTTGCTGGCGGTGTTGATCAGCACCTTCTGGTTCCAACGGCCGCCAGACAGCCTGGCCCTTTATGGCATGCTGATGATCAGCGCTGCCGGTGTGTACCTTGCATGGCCCCGGCGGCACAAGTACACCGCTCACCAGGCATCCCGACATGACATCTGAGACCCTTACAAAGACCATCGCCCTGCAGGGCGAGGAGACAGACAACCCCGGCTTTTCGTCGATCCGGGTGCCCGATCTGGTGGAGCTGGTGGAGCGCCAGCTGCTGCAGGCCATTTTTGAAGGCCGGCTGCCACCGGGCTCGCGCATCGTCGAGGCCGAGCTGTCGCGCCAGATGGGCGTGAGCCGCGCCCCGCTGCGCGAAGCAGCGCGCCGGCTGGAGAGCCAGGGCGTTATCGTCTCGACGCCGCGCAAGGGCTTTACCGTGCGCACCTTCAGCCCCAAGGAGATCCAGGACCTGTTCCAGGTGCGCCTGGGCCTCGAAGTGATGGCCGCACGCCTGGCCTGCGAGGTGGCGACCGATGCGCAGCTTGCATCCCTCAAAGCCTATGCCGATGACATGCTGGAGCGCGCACCAACACTGAGCAATATCGAGCGCGTCACGATGGACCTGGGCATGCACACCGCCATCTCGCGCCTCTCGGGCAACGAATACCTGCAGCGCATCTTTGCCAATATGCAGGCCGAGATCCGCATCTGCCAGGGCTTTATCGAGCGCCAGTACCGCGACCCGGTGTTTATTGCGCAGTCGCACTTCCCGGTCGTCGATGCCATCTTGCGCCGCGATGCCGACGCTGCAGAAAAGGCGCTGCGCGTGCATTTGGTCGATGCCCAGGACAAGGCCCATGCCCAGGTGCTGCACGGCGACCAGGCGCCGGACGCTGGTGCTGGTGCTGGTGCTGGCGCCGCGCCCAAACCCGTCCCGATATCCGCCACCCCAGCCAAGGCCAAGCCCAGCGCCACCGCCTCCCCCATTTCTTCCTCCCGACGAAAACCGCCAAGACCATGAAATTCATCTACAGCCACGAGCACCGCAGCCACGACCCGCAGCAATTCATGGTGCGCGGCCAACTCAAGCGCAGCAACGAGCAACCCGAACGCGCCGAGATCCTGCTGCGCTCGGCCCAAAAGGCGGGCCACCAGCCCCTGCTGGTCGAAGACTTTGGCCCCGGCCCGCGCGCCGCCGTCCACACCCCCGAGTACCTGCACTTTCTGCAAACCGCCTGGCAACGCTGGCAGGCGCTGCCCGATGCCTCGCTCGAAGTGCTGCCCAATGTCTTTCCCTTCCCCGGCCAGCCCTTTACCTACCCCGACCACCTGGTAGGCCAAGCCGGCTACCACATGGGTGACTGCGCCTGCAGCATTGGCGAGCACACCTGGCACGCTGCGATCAACTCCGCCCACTGCGCGACCCATGCCGCCGAGCTGGTGCTGCAAGGCGAGCAAGCGGCCTACGCACTGTGCCGCCCACCGGGCCACCACGCCTATGTGGACCGCGCCAACGGCTTTTGCTACCTGAACAACGCCGCCATCGCCGCCCAGCACCTGCGCAGCAAACATGCCCGCGTGGCCGTGCTCGACATCGACGTACACCACGGCAACGGCACCCAGGGCATCTTCTGGCGCCGCAACGATGTGCTGACCGTATCGATCCATGCCGATCCGCATTTCTGCACTCCCTTCTTCACCGGCCATGCGCATGAGCGCGGCGAAGGTGAAGGCCTGGGCTACAACCTGAACCTGCCCCAGCCCAAGGGCACCACCACCGACCAGTACCTGCGCGCCCTGGAAACCGCCCTCACCACCATCCGCCACTACGCCCCCGGCGCTCTGGTGCTGGCCCTGGGCCTGGATGCCCACGAGCACGACCCCTACCAAGCCCTGGCCATCGACACCCCCGGCTTCGCCCGCATCACCGAAAAAATCGCGCAGCTGGGGCTGCCGACGGTGATCGTGCAGGAAGGCGGGTATCTGAGTGAGGATTTGGGCTTGAACCTGGAGAGTGCGTTGCGGGGGTTTGAGCTGGGGGCCCAGTAGATTTGACGGCGGTGATGGGGCTTGGGCTGCTGCCCCCGATGCGTTGAAGATGCAAGCCGCCTTGGGGGGCCGTTCGTAGAGGGGGCAATTATTGATTGCACCTAGATCTACGCTGGGGCGGCATCCATTCCCCGTCGATTTTTAGAACAGGAATTGGTACCAATCAGATGTCAATAAATGGAGGTAGCGCGAGAACGTGCAAGAACGCACCCACATTGCACATCGCCAGCAAACACAGCTCTGGGGCTGCTCACTGTCTGCGGTAAGGCGTTCACCGATCGTTTGCTCGCCGGCCGAGTGAGTGGGTTTCCCCCGGTTTACCGGACGATGTGCCCAGCCCCTGGGATGTAGGGGCAACTACTGTTTGGCAAGCCGCACTGACATGCTCGCGCAGCCAGCGGTGCACGGGGTCAGCATGGTGGCGTGCATGCCAGGCTTGGCATACCTCCACGCTTGGTGTTACTACCGGCAACTTGAAGATTCGCAAGTGATACAGCGCCAATGCCCAGCGAACAAAAGGCTCCGGCACGGTGGCGACAAGGTCGGATGCAGCGGCCATGGCCATGGCCGCCTGAAAACCTGGCGCCACGATGGCCACCTGACGCCTCAACCCCAGATCTTCTAACGCCACATCTATGCGACCGGCCGCAAGCCCTCTGCGTGGTGCAGCAATGTGCGGCCACGATATAAATTCTGTGGCGGTGATTTCCCTGTCGGCGCTACCACTGAGCATGGGGTGATTCTCGCGCACCACACCGACAAAGGACGCCTTAAAAAGCGACTCATAGTGAAGCTCTGGCTCTATAGAGCCTGGCACGCCGATATCAAGATCTATAGCACCGCTGCGCAAGGGTTCAACATGCTTGTCTGCGCGAGATACGAAATGCAGCGATACCTTGGGTGCCTCTGCTGCGATGGCGAGGGCCAACCGCGCAGCCCAGGCTCCCAAAAATCCATCGTTCGCACGCACCGTAAAAGTACGTTCAAGCGTTCGAAAGTCCACACTTTCCGTCGTGAAAACGCCGACCACCTCGTCAATGGCCGCTGTCACACGCGCCCGCAAGTCCAATGCCCGTTGGGTTGGCACCAGCCCGCGTCCGGCAGGCACAAAGAGAGGATCACCGATGGCTTCGCGAACGCGCGTTAAGCGGCGACTCATTGCGGGTGCACTCAGATGCAAGCGGCGTGCTGCCCCCACCACGCTACCCTCGCGCAGAAGGGCATCCAAGTCCAATAACAAATTGAAATCTATGTGGTTCAAAGCAAGACGGTTCATCCAGTGTCATCCCCATTGCTGCATTTGATGCATCAGTGGACTGAAATAATATCACTTTACGCAATATTGCTGGTGCATGACGATGCAGTCATCTTGATGAGAGATTCATACAAAGGACACCATGCAACCAAGGATCCGGATGGCTGAACAGTCTGAGGCAGTCAATTTTTCAATTTTTCCCTTACTGGCCGTCCTGATCTGGACTGGCAACACGCTAGTCACCAAAATGGCTTCCACCGTGGTGGAGCCCGCAGCCATTGCCTTTTATCGCTGGCTATTGGCAGGTCTGGTTCTGACTCCATTTTTATGGCGCTCTGTTTGGCGTCAACGGGCGATTGTTGCCGCACACTGGCCAAAACTCGCTGTGCTGGGGTGTCTGGGCATGGCCATCTACCAGGGGCTGGCTTATGAGGCCGCCAAGTCCACCTCGGCGACAAATATGGGGATCGTGGTGGCACTCATGCCACTGCTTTCTGCGTTACTGGCTGGCCTTTTTGCGGGTGAAGCACTGACCGTTTCACGCATTGGAGGTGCTGTCTTGTCGCTTGCTGGATTGCTGATTCTCAGCACCCAGGGACATCCTGATGCATTGCTGCGCGGCTCTGCACATATTGGAGACGCGCTCATGCTGATCGCAGTGACCTCCAATGCGCTCTACGGCATCTTGATCAAACGCTGGGCCTTGCCACTTTCTACATGGCAACAGCTCTACGTACAGATTGGCTTTGGCGTCTTGTTGCTGTTGCCGCTATGGTGGTTAGCACCCAGCTCTCCTATCACGGTACAAAATGCTCCGTTGATTCTCTATGCAGGCACACTGGCATCCATCGCGTCTCCATTTTTCTGGATGAACGGCATCCGCCGAATGGGGCCAGTGCGTGCAAGCATGTTTATGAACTTGCTTCCCGTCTTCGTGGCAGTGTCCGCGTACACGATGCTGGGTGAACCGCTACACAGCTACCATGCAGTCGGTGGCCTCTTCGCACTGGCAGGGGTGTGGTGGGGCCAGCGCCAACGTACAGATGTTCTAAGAACGCCGGGGTAATTGCGACGAGTCGATCGCATCAAATAAGCGGCGGAGGGTCGCAAGTGCGAGCAATGCAGCTTGAACGCCATTGCGGCCCAGTTCAATCAACGAGCCAGCAAAACCGCGAGCCTGTTGCAGTGCCAAAAAGCGATCCGCCAGACAGGTGGGCTGCAAAACTCTCTGCGTTGGCCGAATTGCCCCCTTGTGCGATCTGCATCCATCCTATAGGCGAGGATTTTGCAGAGAATCTCAAATCGATACATTGCGCCTGACCAATGCAAAAAAATACTGACATCAAAAAACCGCCACACAAGTGACCAGCAATTCGTCCCAACGATTTAGAAAACACGTCGAATTGTAAAGATCCTAAAAATACTGAATCCACCTGTCGATCCGCTGCGTACACCGCAAGTAGCAAGAGCCGACGTCATCAGTCTCCACTGACAAGGCTTTTGTGCTGAGCTGCTTCTTGCTGCACCGTGTGCTGTCTAACGACGGCGCATTCCTGTGTAGGTAGGCGCGTTAAGCGCAACTCGAAAGGAAATCACATGTCTGACGAATCAGTGTTGATAGGTGTATTGCAACAGCGGGCCAAGAAATTGGAGGACCGGCGTCAATTTTTCCGCAAGACCGGAGGCGTGGCAGCAGGTATGGCGGGCGGCGCGATTCTGACGGCTTGCGGGGGTGGCGGCAGTGATGCCAATGCCCAGAACAACGGCCCGACGGATGTCGAGATCCTGAACTTTGCGCTGAACCTGGAATATCTGGAATCGCAGTTCTACCACTACGCGGTATTTGGCACAGGGCTGCCCGCCAATATGCAGTCGGGCACGGGCACGCAGGGCGGCATCGTCGGCGGGCGGGCGGTGGCTTTCAAGGATCCGCTGGTAGCGCAGTACGCCAAGGAGATAGCCCAGGACGAGGTGGCCCACGTGGCCTTTTTGCGCAAGGCGCTGGGCTCGGCAGCCGTGGCGCAGCCACAGATCGACATCGGCGGCACCGACCCCAACGGCGCCTTCTCGGTCGCAGCGCGCGCAGCCGGTCTGGTGGGTGCGGGCGTGGCTTTCGATCCCTATGCCAGTGATGAGAACTTTCTGCTGGGCGCCTTTATTGGGTGTGACAGCCTACAAGGGTGCCTCACCGCTGATCACCAACAAGACCTACCTGGAAGCTGCTGCAGGCATTCTGTCCGCCGAGGCTTACCATGCAGGTCTGGTGCGCACGGTGCTCTACGCCAAGGGTCTCGCCACCCCCGCGCTGCGCTCGGCAGCCGGTGCCATCTCGGATGCGCGCGATAGCCTCGATGGCTCCTCCGATGTGGACCAGGGCATTGTGGGGGATGACAGCACCTCCAACATCGTGCCCCTGGATGCCGACGGCATTGCCTACAGCCGCTCGCCAGGTGATGTGCTGAACATCGTCTACCTGACCAAGGACTCTGCCACCAAGGGCGGGTTCTTCCCAGCCGGTGTGAATGGTGCGTTGGTGATGAGCTCGGCCTTCGCCTAAGTCGTAGCAACATCCTGCCCCGCTCTGGGGCAGGATTTCTACAAGACGGGCCCGAGACAGCTGTTTTTCTGCGAAGGAGTTGCGATGACGTCCTTTTTGCCCCCATCCCCGCAAGCATGCGACCGCAGCAAGACGCGGCGGCTGAAGCCCGCCGCTTTGGCGCGTCGTTGTGTAGGGAGCTTTATTGTCTTGGCAGGTCTGGCCATCGTCACCACGGATTTACTGGCACTTTTAAACGGCGGCGACATCACTGCGGGGCCAGCGGCAACACCCCCCTCCGCTGCGCTGCACCAGGCAACAACCGCAAGATAAAGCGCGTTTATGCCGCCGCCCGCCTTCAGCACACAAAGCCCCCTGATCAACCCAGCGTGCGGCTCACCGTCCAAATGTCCGGACGCCATGGAACCAGACAACGAGAGACTTGCCGTCCCCAGCCTGCCACAGGTTCACCGCAGCATTGCGGTACCGCAAGGCAGCAGCCGTTCGGCCAATGCAAGGCGCATGCTGGCATTTGCCGGGCCCGGTTATTTGGTGGCAGTAGGCTATATGGATCCCGGCAACTGGGCCACCTCGATTGCGGGTGGCTCGCAGTTTGGCTATTCCTTGCTGGCGGTGATCTTCGTATCCAACCTGATGGCGATGCTGTTCCAGGCTGCCGCTGTGCGCCTGGGCCTGGCCAGCGGCCGCGATCTGGCCCAGGCCTGCCGCGAACAGTTTCCGCCGCGCATCAACCTGATGCTCTGGTTCTTTTGCGAGATTGCCATCGTGGCCTGCAACCTGGCCGAGGTGCTGGGCATGGCCATCGGCCTGAACCTGCTGTTTGGCTTGCCGCTGATCGTTGGCGTCTGCATCACCGTGGTCGATGTGATGCTGATTCTTGCGCTGCAGAGCCGGGGGTTTCGCGCGCTGGAATCGGTCGTCATCGGGTTGGTGGCCTTGATCGGCATTTGCTTCGGCGCCCAACTGATGTGGCTGCATCCCCCGCTGGCCACCGTGCTAGCCGGGTTCATTCCGCGCTCCGAGATTGTGACCAACCCGGAGATGCTCTACCTGGCCGTCGGCATCGTCGGCGCGACCGTGATGCCGCACAACCTGTACCTGCATTCGGCCATCGTGCAGACGCGTGAACACTGCAAGACTCCGGAGGGCACGCGCCAGGCGATCCGATTCGCCACGATCGACTCGACCGTCGCATTGGGCTTGGCGCTCTTTGTCAACGCCGCCATCCTGGTCGTGGCAGCTGGTGCTTTTAATCGCCCGGGCACACCTCCCGTGACCGAGCTGTCAGACGCTTACCATTTGCTGTCACCTGTCTTGGGCGTTGGCATTGCCAGCGCCGTGTTTGGCACCGCCCTGCTCGCCTCTGGCCTCAGCTCTTCGGTAACGGGCACCCTGGCGGGCCAGATCGTGATGGAAGGCTTTTTACAGATTCGCCTGTCGCCCACCATGCGGGCGCTGCTGACCCGGCTCATCGCCATCGTGCCCGCCGTCATCGCCACCGCCTGGTATGGCAGCGAAGGCGCCACGGCGTTGCTGGTGTTCAGCCAGGTGGTCCTCAGCATGCAGCTGCCCTTTGCCATCGTGCCGCTGCTGATGTTCACCACCCGCCGCAATGCATTGGGCGCGCTGACTTTTGGCAGGCCGATGGCCATCCTGTTGTGGAGCTGTGCCATCGTGGTGGTGTCGCTCAACCTGTGGATGCTGCAACGGCTTTTATGGGCATAAGGGCGGAATGAAAGGCAAGGGCCGCCTGCAATACTTTCTGCCTCGGTATGAACATGTTCCCGGATGCGACGTGTTCATCCCCTCAGGCGAGGGTATTGCAGCGGATCCCTAGCGCCGTAGCAGGCGGGCAGCGCGCCCTCGGGAACCGAGGAACAAGCAACCCAGCATCAGCAGCGATGCCAGCAAGGTGCTGGCGAAGCTCCAAGCAGGAACTGCCACTGCTGCTGCCGTCGTCGAACCCGGAACGCTGATGGGTGGGCTGCTAGGCCCGGTGCCCACGTTGGTCTGTGCTGCAACCGTGCAGGTGTAGCTTGTGCCTGCCACCAAACCAGATACAGCGATGGGCGACTGCGTTCCGGTGGCGGTGACGGTGTCACCCCCGCCTACGGGCACGCAACTGGCTTGGTAGCCCGTCACGGTCTCCGTTGGCGTGGATGCCACGGGTGGGAAAGTCAAGGTGACGGTATTGCCTTGCCGGACCGCGCCAACGCTGGTCGGCGGCGTGACATCGGACGAGATGACGCTGATTGCATCGACCCCAAAGAACAGGCTCTGGCGATTGTCCACCTCGGCAAGCCGCAGACGAATGGTGCGTCCTGCATAGGGCGTCACATCCAGCTGAACGCTTTGATACCCGCTAGCGGCAGCGCCACCCGGCCATTGGAAGACATTGGCAAGAACACCAGCGCCCACATCGTTCCAAGCGGCAGCCGGATCCATGATGTCGATACGTGCTTGCTGGTTGGGTACTGTCAGAAAATCCAAGGTGGCGGGTGCTGCAGAAGGAGGCGCTGCGCTTTGCAGGTAGACCTGTGCGCTCAACGTCGCACTTTTACCTGCGGGAATGGCGATGTCCTGGTACAGCGCGTGCGAGCCAGGGCCAGGCTGATCGGACATTGCCGCAAACGTGCCTTGAGGCGGCGCGGCGACAGTGACGGGCGTCAGTGCACTTTGGGTGCCCTGCTGCGCATAAAAGCCCCCCTGCGATCCCGCTTGGGACATGGCTTGCCAGCCCGTAAATACGAGTGAACCCGCGCCTGCATTTTGCTCAAAGCCACCATTGACCACGAGTTCCGCAGCGCGGGCCAGCGGGGTCAGGGTGCAGGCCAGCATCAGTAGCGCAATGCTGCTGCCAAGCCGGTAGTGTGGATGGCGTGTCATCGCTGATCCTATGCTGCTCAGCGCTCGTAAAGGGTCGCAGTGGGCGTGCTGGGGCTGGCATTGCCTTCCAGGCGGTTGTTGTTATAGGTGGTCACGTTGCCTGCGCTGATGTTGAACGCGGTGGCATTGCCAAACAGCGATGAGTCAGAGAGGTAGAGCTTGCTATTGGCATCGCCCATCGAAATGGCCGCTGTGCGGTTGTTCACGATGTCGGCGCGTTGGACCAGCAACTGGGAGTTAGCGCCGCTCGCTACTTCGATGGCACTCTGGAAGCCTTGAATCTTGGCATGGTCGACCAGAACCTTGGATGCGTGGAGCACTCGAATCCCTGACAAGCCCGTTTCGAGTCCATCAATATTCAAGTGACGCAGAACCACCGTAGCATCAGGATAGGTACCCGAATCGATATCGATGATCATCGCATGGGTGCCGCTGACAAGGACACCAGCTGTGCCTGCTGCCGCACCATCAATCAAGATAGGTTTGGTGATAGTGACCGCTCCAAAGCCAGCGGGATCAAGGACGTTGATCTCACCCCGTGGGGCAGTTTTAGAAATGGCTCCAGCAAACGTCTTGCAGGGTGCCGTTCTGCTGCAGGGATTTGCGTCGTCACCCACGCCAGACACCCAGGTCCGCGTTGCCTGTGCAAAAGCCGAAGGCGCCGCTATAGCGCCTGCGAGTGCCACCAGCGATGCGGCCAATAGCGGAGTCCCGCGAAGATGGATCCGGCTCAGATGGATACGCATGGTTGCCTCGTTTGCAAGTGTTGATAGGTTAACGGAATGTAAAACAGAGTCCATCTGTGCAGGCAAGTATTTACCCTTACCCCAAACCGTCAAAGTGGCTGTTCACACCGCAGCCTCACCGATCTCGCTTTTGAAACACTTAGCTCTTCTTCAACGCTCATGCGTGGAGACAATCCGCCGGTATGCATGCCCAGGAGACGAAGCTCTGCGATGGTCGCTCAGTGTGAACACACATTGCAGGTAGGTGCTGGCATCCGCCCATTTGGCACCGTCCGCATGTAGCTCAAACAGATTTCGCGTTACCTCAACAGCTTCGGGCCATCGCTGCTGAGCGTCAGCCGCCATAGCCTCTCGACTGTCGTCATGGTCGTGCAGGGCTCCGTCTTGAGAACCATAGGCATGAAACTCCACGATCCGAGCAGGTGTCGTGAAAGCGGTGCCCTCGCATTGCTCAGCAGTCTGGTGAGGCTCTCGCTCAGCATGGGCTGCGGCAAAGGAGTCTTGAACGGTATGCAAGACCGAGCCAAACGCAATTTCACGGATTTGGGTAATCAGGCCGCTGCCGGCATCCTGGCGCCCCAACAAATACAGATCAGCAACGGTCCATTCGGTGCAACCAAAATGCTGTTTGATCGTAGGATTGTCGATAGTCTTCAGCTGAGTCTGGGGCCCGATCTCCTTGGACGATACCTTCCAGGCAAACTCAAGCCACTCCAAAATCTGAACCCTGGTCGAGACAGGATGAATATCGGCCGCATTGGCCATCCCGTGCAGGAACTGGAGATCACCGAAATGCGACCGGGTCATCAGGTTGCCTTGAATGCTGTTAGCCGTTCTATTGCAGCCCACAATCGATTTGGACTGGGCCTTGCGCTCGGCATCCTTGAACAGGCAATACCAGCACGCAGGCTGGGTGGAGAAACGAATGGTCTGGTTGCGGCAGACATTTTTGCGACCTAGGGAATCGCAGTTGCCTTGTCCTTCCTCAAGCCGAAAAGGAGGCAGGTCGTTCCAGCGCACTCTGAATCGCCCCGGGTTTCCTAGACACCTCTGAGCCTCAAATCTGAGGCCCAATAGGAGGTGCCATGACGAACAAGCA
>NZ_JBBGZC010000019.1:0-80981 GCF_037479395.1 Comamonas sp. MYb21
TCTGCATTTAATGCAGATGCGGGGGCGATTTCTTCGGCGCCTAGCTCATTCGCACAAACCATCGATTCACTTAACAGGCAAGCACTTTCCATGGTTGCTGTTAACGCTTAAAGTATGTGATACAGATCTACCCTTGATTTTCAGAATTTACGCTAAAACTCAAGGGTAGATATAAAGATGTATAAACAGCCATATCCTCAGCAATACAAATTACTACTACCCAAGACCAGTAAAATACAAAAAATTCAAAGGGCTTAATGAAAATCCTTGTAATAATAAAAATTAAATGACTTATGCATCCGTGAATATTGAACGACCGCGTATTCTATTTGCCTGGGAATTCGGTAAAAATCTGGGACACTTGGTGCGACTGGTGGAGATTTTCAAATCGATTCGGGCCCGCGATGGTACTGTGATCTGGGCGATTCCTCCTCAATATGCAAAGCACCCTATCCTGCCAGAGGATGCGCAGCTCATCTATAATACACAGAGTTTTACAAGTCCAATCCTGGATAGAAATACAATTAATAAAGCTGACAGCAATGTGAAATTTCATTCTTTCGCTGATGTTTTATTAGGACTGGGCTTTTCTGATACGCAAACTCTCCAAACTGATATCACTTATTGGTTGAGAATTTTCGAAAAGGTGCGGCCAACATCCGTCTTATGCGACTATGCACCGTTTGCATTGCTGGCTGCTAGTTCGCTTGGTATTCCCACGTTTCAGATTACTAATGGCTTTGATGCACCACCCCTTGCCTTTCCAATGTTTGATTCTACAGTCCGAGGCCCTTATATTGAGCTTGCGAATGCACGAAAAGTAGCGCAATTAGATGATAGGATAACCAGCGTCGGACGGGCACTGGGAATGCCAAGGCTAAATCTTAGCAGCTTTATGTCATGGCCAAAGCTAGTGATTGATGGGATTCCAGAAACAGATCCCTATGGCTCTCGCACAAGCGTCAGATATATTGGCCCGTTTATTCAGTCGAGTATCACAAACATACCAAACTGGCCTGAAGAAAAAGAACCTGATAAAAACAAAAGAATATTTGCTTACTTGCGCGGATCATACGCAAAGCAAGTCCTTGAAACACTAAAAGAACTCCCAGCAACAACATATTGCCTATGGCCAGATGCTACCTCTGAGGTTTTAGATAGATTTAATGGACCTAGGATGCGGGTCACACAAAAAATGCAAAATTTGCCCAGAATATTCACTCGAACAGACAGTGTGATTAGCTATGGTTCATCTGGTTTTTTGAATGCGACTTTGCTTGCTGGAAAGCCTCATTTGATATTACCAACAGATAGAGAAAAATTGATGTTCTCACGTAGAATAGAACGCTTAGGAGCAGGAATTTCGTTAGAGCGAGTAAATCAACCTAACCTACGGCATCAGATTCAACGAATATTAGATAATGAGGAATTTGCAACATCAGCTAAAAAAATATCTAGCCGTTATAGCGACAGCTATTTCAATCAACAAAAATGCGCATTTTTTGATGAGTTGTCACATTGCCAATGACAGAGCCGGCCATTAGTGATGAATGTAAATTTCCAAACATCTTCTCTTTAAAAGAAATAAATAATGAGATTCAATCAAGCAAGAAATTTAAATTCTGTTAAAAATATATTTCATTATAAAATATCAGTAAACCTCAATTGATGCTGCGATTAAAATATAAGCAATTTGATATCAAGTATTTCTACGCCCCTATCGCCGTCAATCTTATTTTTGATTAAAAATGAGCGGATCCATTTTAGTTACCGGCGGGACAGGATTCATTGGAAGCCACATTTGCATTGCATTATGTGACGCGGGCTTTCGACCATTGCTATTCGACAATGGGAGCAACACCCAAAACAATGTCGTCGAAAGAATTTATAAAATCACAGGCTTTACCCCAAAATATATAAAGGGAGATATTCGAGACCGTAGACTATTAGATCAAATATTGCGCGATGAATCGATCGAAGCAGTTATCCATCTGGGCGCAACTAGAAGTGTGAGCAGTTCATTGATAGATCCCTTGCATTGTTACGAAAATAATCTTATGGGATCTTCAATCCTCATTCAAGCCATGCACAATGCTGGCATCCGGAAATTGATTTTTTCATCTTCAGCTGCAGTTTATGGGATTCCTTCGACCTGCCCTATACCCGAGACTGCACCTTGCAGACCGATCAGCCCCTATGGATTAGCAAAAAAAATGGTTGAACAGATGATTTGTGACTTGTGTTTAGCGGATCCAGAATGGCGAGCCATTTCTATGCGCTACTTCAATCCGGCCGGGGCACATATCAGTGGATTGATGGGGGAATCACGGAAAAGCAAATCCAATCAGTTAATACCAATAGTTAGCCAAGTAGCTCTTGGGCAACGTCGGGCATTTAAAATATTTGGTAAAGATTATCCAACACATGATGGTACGGCGATCCGGGACTATGTTCACGTCATGGACCTTGCCCAAGCTCATGTACTAGGACTGAAATATTTACAGAAACCTTCTACCTTTTTGAAAATAAACCTAGGAAGTGGCAAGGGCCACTCGGTACTAGATGTAGTAGATATAATGCAGAGAGTAAGTGGCAAGCGAATTGAACACAGCTTTGGACTTCGCAAGCTCGGGGATGCGCCAGAATGTTGGGCTGACTCCACCTTTGCGAAAAAAATCATAGGCTGGAGCGCACAAAGCTCCCTTTACACAATTTGCGAAGATATATTGCGTTGGCAACACTCTGAATCCTAATGTCAAATTATATCAGTACAGCCAAAATACAAATATTTAAAAATTCGCAAAAATAGTTAAATCAACAACAATCTCAAATTATGTAAAACCATCTGCAAATAAGAGATATATCGCATGTGATTTTGATATATTAAAGAGAATTAAAATAAAACTAATTGCAAATTAATCATTCTCATAAAATTCTGCAAATTAGTTAATACGCATTTAACAATACTCACGTACTTACTGCGTGGATTTAGAAATACATAGAATATAAATACGATTTATTCCTCAGAGCCAGATCAACAAGTAATTCGATTCACACTATCGATAAAACCCATTATCGCTAGCTGGCCGAATTAGCGGATGAGAGGCGCAAAGCGCGAAGATAGCCTCCCCGCACGATCTACACTCCTGCCGCCTGAAGGACGGGTTTGCAGCGGTTGCAGCCGCTGATTGCAGTTGGGCGAACTACCGCTCACCGAGTCTTAGCGGTCATTCCGAGCGCAAAGACTGACACTTCCCCAATGACTGGGTTCAGGTTCGCAGTAGCCCCTCGCTGAAAGCCAGTCACAGGGGATTTTGTAAGTCCACTATCTCTATTCGCGACTAGGTGCTTTCGACCCAAAGCAGTCTTAAGCGGTTTCACATAGCAGTCTTTGGAGGGCCGCACTTCATGGGCTATCCTGACGGCATGAAACCCTCCTGCCCCCAGTGCCATGGCACAACAGAATTTAGCGAAGCTGGGGGGCTGTTCGAGCTTCACTGCCAGCGCTGTGATTGGAATATCGAGGGAACAGTCAGCTACACCTGGCCGGATATGCCGCATTCAGAACGCATGCCGGTGATGGCGGCTAAAGCCACGCTCCCAGTATCAGCGGCTGCACTCAAGTGAGTGCGAGACCTGTTCGCTGAGGCACGACAGCTTCCTTTGAGTGTGCTTGCAGCGCAACTCTCGTCGTCCGACGGACTACTGGTCGGTTTATTGCAGGCTTATCACCTGCCAGAAGTGGAAATGCAGCTCTCTGGAACTGGAGTGCATTTGGCGCGATTGCCTCATGAGGAGGATGAGCATTAGGAGCTAAACAGCTTGGTTGAACCAAGTGGGCAAAGACCGTTAATGGCCAATTCACGACTGTCGCAGACCGACCCTGAGCAGTCTTCCGGATTTGCCCAAAGCTGACTTTGGCATCTACTGAAAGCTGCTCGCCAGCCGAGGATTTCGGAGCAAGCTCAGTCTATAGACCACCACATTTCCAACGCGAAGTAGCGGTTGTCGAAATTGCGGACCATGTAGATATTGCCGGTCATTTCGGTCCCTCCATCTTCAAAAGCCCACAAAAACTCATCGACCTGAAGGTCATCCTTCAGCGCCCGCAGAAGCTCGTTGGCGATGCTGGTTGAGACTGCCGCTACCAGCTCTTGAGGGTTGCTCGCGCCTCCAAGAGCGCCTTGAACCCAAGCCCCGAGTTGCTTCATATCCATTGCACCGGCTTGCGGTTCTCGGCGCGAGTCCTTGAATCGGAAATGAGCTTGGTTCGCAGCCTCGACAAAGGTCCAAAGGATGCCACCCTCAGAGTATTGGTCTTTCGACTTTGCGCAAAGCTCATCGAGCAGTTTTAGGGTGTATGTAGATAGCATTAAAGGAATGAGCGAGAGTCTGCACCTGACCGAGACCAGCAGTTTAGGGGTGAAACCAATCTACCCGCACCTTCCCCACCTCAACGGCCAGAACTGCCCCTATCTCTTGAATTTCCATATGATTGATTACGGGGCGGGGAAACGGACCGGCAGCCTGCGCTAGCTCTGGATGCTTCCCCCTTGCGAGTTCGCAAGCTTGCGCAAATGCAGCATCTGCGTCATCCGCCTCAACGAACCCACTCAGTTCGAACGCCATCTCAGTGCCGTCGATGACAAAGCCCTCACCCTCACCATAGATCTGCCAGACTTTCATAATTTCGTCCGTTCATTGAATGACCGCAATTGGCCTCACTGAGCGGCATTGGCGACCGGCCGGTTTTGGCCGGCAGCACCACTTCGTACTTGCCACCGATAGCTGCCTTTGAGCCATTGGCAAATGCAAGTCGTGTTGCTACTGTAGAGGAGCAAATTGAATTCACCCAATCGGCCAGAAGCAGCCATTGGAATAGCAGCCTGGCATTCTATGCATCTGCATCGCTGTGAAGGGTGTCAAACGTTTGCCTAGCTTCTCGAAAGTGGTCTGCATTTTCGACGATCCATGTCCACAGCGGCACCATGCGCAAGAGAAGCTCCATGCCGGTTTCCGACAACTCGTACTCCACTCTCGGTGGCACCTCTTGAAAGTCATGGCGGAGCACCAAGCCATCACGTTCCAGTAATCGCAGTGTCAGCGTCAGCATGCGTTGGGTGACTCCGTGCATACGTCTGCCGATCTCCGCGTGGCGCAATTTGCCATACACGCCCAGCGTGTGAAGGATGCCAAGTGACCAGCGGTTTCCGGCGTGTGCTAGCAGCTCGCGTCGCACTCCATCGTCATCGTCCCGTAGACCGTCGCAAACGGCTTGCGCGTGTTGCAGAATTTCGTCTCTATTCACTGTGGTTTTGCTCCCGGTATCACGCGTGTGCCTTCTTACATTGTCTGCGGTGTGTGGCTAGACTGGCCCAACTAACAGCTTTTTGGGTACACGATGAACCAAGCAGATCCTAACGCCAATTCTAAAAACATCCTCGTCCTCGGTGCCGGTGAACTCGGCATGCCGGTGCTCCGCAACCTCGCGCGCCGCGCAAAGAGCGTGGCTGGTGCCAAGATCAGCGTGCTGCTGCGCAACAGTGCCGTGGAATCCTCTGAGCCTGCCAAGCAGCAAGATATCGCGGAAATTCGAAGTCTTGGCATCGAAATCGTCCTGGGAGATCTTGTGAATAGCTCCATCGATGAGCTTGCATTGGTTTTCGCGCGCTACGACACAGTGATCGGCTGCGTGGGCTATGCCGCCGGTATCAACACACCGATGAAACTGGCGCGAGCAGCGTTACAGTCTGGCATTCCTCGATACTTCCCCTGGCAGTTCGGGGTCGATTTCGACGTGATCGGTCGCGGTGGTCCACAGGATATTTTTGACGCTCAGCTCGACGTGCGCGAGCTGCTGCGTAGCCAGAACCAAATGGAGTGGGTCATTATCTCCACTGGCATGTTCATGAGTTATCTGTTCGAGCCCGAGTTCGGCGTCGTTGACTTGCAAAAAGATGTAGTTCACGCGCTGGGCAGCCTCGACACCGCTGTAACTTTGACCACACCCGATGATATCGGCGCACTGACAGCGGAAGTGATGTTCGCACAACCGCGTATCCGCAACGAGATCGTGTACCTGGCAGGTGACACCGTGACTTATGGCGAAGTAGCGGACAAATTAGAAGCGGGTCTTGACCGCTCTTTCACCAGGTCGATATGGACTGTGCAGTACCTACTGGAAGAGTTGGCGCGCGATCCACAAAACATGATGAGCAAGTACCGTGCTGCTTTTGCCCAGGGCCGAGGCATGGCGTGGGACAAGAGAGGTACCTTCAACCAGATCCACGGCATTCCGGTGACGGACGTGTCGTCTTGGATTGATGCAAACCTCGCATCTCGTAGCTCGAACGACGGGGTTTGAGACACATGTTTCTGGAATAGCAGGGAGCTCTGTTGCTCACTGCGATCTGCGGCAATTGCTCGGAAGCCAACGCATGCTAATTGGAGATTAGTGTCAGCTAAGGGTCGACACAAGCCTGTCGGGGCACGTGGAAGCGGTCCTTCGTCTAGAGGCACGACGATCCACGCAATCAGGTGACCGGTCTTGAGAGTGAAGCGGCACTTCTAGGCTGATGGCGCCCAACGGCTGGTGCAGGTGATTGCTGTCGATCAGAAACTTGGGCGCGAATGACGCTGATCAGCCTGAGGCTGTCCTCATCTGGTCGACGGCGGGTTTGCAGCGGTTGCTGCCACCCATGGTCTCATCGCGCGGGTTCGCTCACCACCGCATAGCGATCATCCGCGCGCTAATGTTCAAGCCGAAGCTGTGACGGCTTTCAGGGTAGCAGCAGACGCTGGCCATCAAGGCCATCCAAGTGACTGCTAGATGTCCGCTATCGCTGTGCATGAATAGGCGCTATCGACCCATTGCAGTCGCTCAGGTCACGGTGATTTACGACTGCTATGTTGCGGGCCGAGCAGCATGGCTTCGAAACGTTGCATGTTAAGCTGTGTAACTACCTCGTTCGCAGGGGCCGCAGTTCTACCCATCATCAACAATTCGAATGACTCCCATCCAATTCGTCGCCCGCTGGCAAAACAACAAGCTCAACGAACGCGCTGGAGCGCAGGGCCATTTCGACGATTTGTGTGATTTACTTGGCGTCGATAAGCCGCGTGATGCCGACCACTACTGCTTCGAGCGAGGCGCTAAAAAGTCTAGCGGTGGCGACGGTTGGGCCGATGTGTGGAAGCGTAACCACTTCGCATGGGAGAACAAGAAGCCGGGTCGTGATCTCGACAAGGCTCTAAAGCAACTGACTGACTACTCCCTCCAGCTCGAAAGTCCGCCGCTTTTGGTGGTGTGCGACCGCGAGCGCATCATCATCCACACCGCGTTTACCGGCTATCCAGACGAGCCGCGCGAAATCCGCATCGAAGATTTAGTGGATGACGGCAAGCGGCAAATTCTGAAGTGGGTCTTTACGGATCCGCTGAAGCTGCGGCCCGAAAAATCCACCGCCGCCGTAACTGAGGAAGCCGCAGGGCGTTACGCCGCGCTAGCCGACGCCATGCGCCAGCGCGGACTAGGCGGCAATCAGGTCGCCCACTTCCTGGTTCAGTGCCTCTTTTGCATGTTTGCCGAAGACGAAGGGCTGCTGCCTGAGAAGATTTTCACCGGTCTACTGGCCGCCGCCAAGAACGACGTAGCCAAGGCTTCAGACCGCATCACGAAGCTATTCACGGCGATGCAGGAACCGAAAGGTGTCTACGGCAACGACGACATCGAATGGTTCAACGGCGGCTTGTTCAAGCACATTGCCGTTCCGGCAATGACCCTCGGCGACCTCGAAACCCTACGCTCTGCGTCCGCCGACATGGATTGGCGGGCAATCGACCCAACCATCTTCGGCACTCTGTTCGAACGTGGCCTAGGCACCAAACGCGCCGCGCTCGGCGCACACTACACCGACACCGGCACGATTGCGAAGCTGGTTGAGCCTGTGGTCCATGATCCGCTCCTGGCCGAGTGGGAAGCGGTGAAAGCAAAGATTGCCGACCAAATGACCAAGGCCAAGGCATTTGACGAAGCAAAGGTTGCCGCTGGTGAGGCGAAGGTTACAGCGCAAGGCAAGAAGGAGATGGAGCGCAAGCTCACCGCCGCGAAGGCTGCGAGTACACGGGCCTTGAACGAGGCCAATGCGCTGTATAGGGCATTCCTCCTCCGCCTCGGCTCGTTCCGCGTGCTTGATCCGGCCTGCGGCAGCGGCAACTTCCTGTACCTCGCACTCAAGGCCCTGCGCGATGTTGAAAAGCGCGCGCAGGTCGGCGCACAGGAACTCGGCCTCCAAGCTGAAACGTCGTTACAGACTGGACCGCAAAACATCTTGGGTCTGGAGATCAATGAGTTCGCAGCGGAACTCGCGCGAGTCACGGTTTGGATTGGCGATATCCAGTGGTGCCGCCAAAACGGCTGGCCGCACAGCCTAAACCCGATCCTGAAGCCGTTGGACGGCATCGAGAATCGCGATGCTCTGTTGAATGATGACGGCAGCGAAGCTGCATGGCCGAAGGCTGATGTGATCGTAGGCAACCCGCCCTTCATCGGAGACAAAAAGATGCGCGGCGAGTTGGGCGACGCGTACGTGGATACCTTGCGGAAGACGTATGCGAGTCGCGTACCTGGTGGAGCGGACTTGGTTTGCTACTGGTTTGAAAAAGCGCGCGCACAGATAGCCGCGAGTCAGTTGGAGGCCGCAGGGCTAGTTGCGACCAACTCTATACGCGGAGGTGCGAACCGCAAGGTGTTGGACCGCATCGTGGAATCAACAAGCATCTTCCTCGCTTGGGGCGATGAGCCGTGGGTAAACGACGGCGCAGCAGTTCGGGTGTCGATGGTGGGCTTTGGTGATAGGCAGGGCGCGATGCTTGACGGTGACGCCGTTGCAACGATTCACGCAGACTTAACGGCTGCCACCAACCTGAACCTAACTGTGGCGACAAAGCTTGGCGAAAACTTTGGAGCTAGCTTTCAAGGGCCAGTATTGATTGGGCCATTTGAAGTGGGATTTGATCAGGCGCTCGACTGGATGAAACAGCCGAACCCCAATGGCTTAAGCAATGCCAAAGTTCTGCGGCCAATTACTAACGGCAAGGACATCGCCAGTCGCTCGCGCGGTCTTTGGGTAATTGACTTCGGTTCGCAGCCACAAGCTGAAGCAGCCCTGTTCGAACTGCCATTTCAGTACACGGCGATGAACGTCAAACCACTCAGAGCCACTAATCCGAGGCCGAACCGTCGTGACCGATGGTGGATGCATGGCGAAACTGGCGCAGGTTGGCGTGAGGCCATCCAAGGCCACCAGCGCTACGTCGCGACATCCCAGGTTTCCAAGCATCGCTTTTTTGTCTGGTGCAGCACGCACGTCTGGCCGCACCAAACCGTCATCTCAATTGCTCGCAGCGACGATGCCACATTTGGCATCCTTCACTCGCGCTTTCACGAACTTTGGGCGCTCCGCATGGGCACGGCACTTGAAGACCGTCCGCGCTACACGCCCACCACGACCTTTGAGACTTTTCCGTTTCCGGAGGGCATGACGCCCAGGGACACAAGAACGGCCCCGCCAACGATCGCAGCTGCTCAAGCCATCGCCGTTGCCGCGCAGAAGCTTGACCAGCTTCGGACCAACTGGCTCACCCCCCCCGAGTGGACGGATTGGGCCATCACTCCCGAGGAACAAGCCGCAGGGTTCCCAAAGCGTCCGGTCGCAAAGGCGGGTCATGAAGACGATTTGAAGAAGCGCACCTTGACCAACCTCTACAACACGCGGCCTGCGTGGTTGACTTTAGCGCACGAAACCTTGGACAAGGCTGTCGCGGCGGCATACGGCTGGAACGACTATGCGCCTGATTGGACCGACGCAGAAATCCTGCGGCGATTACTCGCACTGAATAAGCTGCGTAGCGCCACGCCTTGATCGCGTGCAATTCCGAGTGGAAACACCAACAGACCTGTGATCAAGCCATTGCTGCTGCGGGGTACAGGTTGGAGTAGACAAGGTCTAAACGTCAGAATGTTCATTTGTTTGAGCCGCTTCAGTCTTGGATGACTGTTATCTGCATTAGACCTGTCGTTCAAGGTCTCGCACCCGAAGACAGCTTCTGGCCGTCAGTGACCGACCCGTTGCAGCCGTTGCCCTGCCTCGATAAAGACCCCTGGTTAGCCCTCCGCGTCTCGAACGGGGCAACCGAGGGCGGTCGAGAGCTGAGCGCACAAGTCAGCGACCCATTGCTCCCATTCAAGGATCTCCATTTCTCCCTCAAACACGATGCCACCGGGCTCTACGGACGCCATCACATACTTCTCATCACTTTCAGATCCGAACCAGTGCGGCAAATCGTCTGTTTCAATCCAGCCCGGCATGGCTCTGTAGGCGGCCATTACAGCGTCCAACACCTATTGCGGCTGGTCATATCGGATGTCGAGTGTGATCCGTTGATGCATACGTTACCTCGGAATGCGGCCAGTCAGTCTAATGCCGAGTAGTCGGTCGCGAGCGTCCGATTGTGGCTGACTGCGGCTAAATCTTGCCCCGGCCGACGGCCATGGCGAGTGGGTATCCAATCTGGCGAGGAATTGACATCGAGGAGTAACAAAAATGTATGCGTCCCAGGTTCGCGAGGAACTTCTGAAAGCCGAGCATGTGCTCGATACCGGGTTTTCGTTTGACATGGCCGAGCCTTTTTACCGTCGATGCTTGGGTCTCATAGAGGCAGCGCCAAACGACCAGCAAGAAATCGAACGACTTGTCATCGAGATGTTTCGCACCAAGCAAGTTAGCAGCGAACCACTGGCATACCTGATGCATGTCCTTCGCTGGGAGGGAGTGCGAGATGCACTCGAAGCGGACTTACAAAACCAAGTAGCGCCCCTTGCTACTGGTGTCGAACAGACAAAGATTCTTGCAGCATTCGAGCCAGACTGGGAAAACAGATTGTTTTATCGATTTTCTTGACGGAGAGCGCTCTTTTTGCACTCAGTGGAACCAATCCATGTGAGGCAGAATGCGGCCAATAGCAGTCCTTTGATGCGCTCTAGAATACGGCGTGAACACTCTGGCAATACTAACCCGAAGCTTTACTTTGAAAATTCCATGCCGCTGTGGTTCGCTCATTGTTGATGGTACGGATTACCTACCCAACAAAGCACATTTAACGCCTGATCAAGGCTGGTTCAATGTTTTTAACACTATCGATAGTGCCATTATTGATTCAATCTTCAACGGCAAATTAAGCAAAGATGATGCATATATGCACGCAAGAAAAATAGTCCAGACGCCGACCCGCACGATGTGGCAATGTGGAACTTGTGGAAGGTTGTTTATCGACTCTCAGGATGGATCGCTACAGTGTTTTTCGCCCGAAGACCCAGAGAAGGGAAAGGACATCCTTGCTTTAAGAAATAGCGTTTAGCTTATTGGAACGGATGACTCATGTTGGTCGTTCTGTGACAGTTATACGCAGCCAGTTGGAGCTGCTGGTACGATGCCTCAATTCGGCCAGAAGCTGTGGTTCGGTAGGTAGCCGTGAACGGCAAAAGCGGACGCTCGCCAAACACCCAATGTGACCTATTTGCACGTCCAACTCTGTAGCGAAGTGAGTACAGAGACCGCGGCCCTGCCAGCGGGTTGATTAATTGCTACAACTGTATCGTATGCTATACGTATGTCCGCTGACCGTATCACCTATTGCTTAGAGCGTGTCTCAAGCTACCGCGACTTTGAACGGCTCTGTTCAGGTCTCCTCGCTGGTACCGACTATCCCGGGATTGACCCATTGGGGGGGACCGGTGACGGCGGGCGTGACGCAATCATTCGGTCCGATTCGAACGGGCGAAAAATCGTTTTTGCGTACACAGTCCGTGGCGACTGGAAGACCAAGCTTAAAAGCGATTGTTCTCGAGTCCGTGAACAGGCTCACAATCCGGATTCGTTCGTCTTCGTATGTACAGAGGCACTAAACGCTGCGGAGAAGGACGGCGCCCATGAACTCGTCCAAAGGGATTTTGGCTGGAATCTAGACCTCTTCGACCTAGAAAGATTAAGAGTCCTATTGGTCGGACCTCAACGTCATCTCCTGGCCCAGCATCCCAGCATCTTCACACCTCCATTTTTTCCGCAAGCAGGTGGCGAATCACTTGCCGAGAGCCGGGACACCCTGGTTATTGACCACGTTGATTCCGACCACGCGCTTGCAACTTGGCTTTCGCGCCGGCTCACGCTTGCGGGCTTTAGAGTCTGGTGTCGAGGTACTGCACCCCTTGCGGGCGAGAACCAAGACGATAGCGTTCGCAAGCTCATTGAGCTAAGAGCCTTGCAATACATCCCCATCTTGTCGCAGGCCAGCATGGCTGACGAATTGCTGCTCGAGCGATGCGCTTTGGCGGCGGGGAAAGAAGCGCTTGTGCTTCTCTGCAAATCAGCCGACATTGAGACTTCAAAGTTGCCCTCTCGATTGCGCACTTCCACCCCTGCAGACTTCTCCCGTTCCTGGAACACAGGTCTTGAGCAAATCGTGGCGAGGCTCGGTGGCCTTGGAATACAGCCAGACATCATGCACGACCAAGGCAGAGCTATCGCGCTGAACGACTACATGCCTACGCGGGTTACCGTCGCCAAGGAAGAGCCAGTTTTCGCAAACATTTTCGCGCTGGGTTTGCCTGAGACGATGCTAATTTACGACCTCCACTCGGCACTATCCACGGCAAAACTCGATGAGCTGAGAACGCGTTGGGCGTTTGTGGAATTGAATGCCTACCGACTGGTCGCCTTCACTCCGCCTCCAGAAAATGCCATTCCTTCCGTCAAGACAATACGTACCCCTGAGTTTCTGTGGACCGACAATCCAGAGCACGATGGCAAAAAGATGGAGGATGTCGCGAAGGAACTCATTCGCCGAAGCCTCACTGTGGTTTGCGTGCAAAAGGGTCTAGCTTGGTGCTCAGACCGGAATCTCTATTACTTTCCTGAACGTGAAGACGGCGTCTGGACTCAGCGTATCCGACATGTTGACGGACGAGAAACCCGGGTCAACCTGACCGGCAAGCGGACCAAGGGTTGGGGAGAAAGGGCATCACCATTCCTCTTTCAACTTTCTCCAAAATTCCAGCCACAGCGAGACGTTGATGGAAGTTGGACCGTAGTTGTCAATGTCTATGTCCGTCCCACGGACCTAAATGGAAAAGTCTACGAGCTCAAAGAGCTGGGCCGCCGTCGCAAAATCGTGACAAAGAGTTGGTGGAACAAAGACTGGCTTCCCAGACTACTTGGCGTGGTTCAAGCACTGGAAGCAGAACCTGGGCTCATTCGTTATGGTGAAGGACGCCGTTCCGTCACGATGAACACCGCACCGCTCAAATGGATGTGTCCAGTCGGGCTCGATGTCCACGCCCTCGCAGGAATGGTCGATATGACTGAGGAGCTCGCCGAAAACAGAACCCGCGAAGATGAAGATGACGGGGCAGGCGATAGTGATGGCACACCCTAGGCTGGAGAGGCTTAATGAGCAACACATTTCATTTTCTTGGCGAACCACTTCTTGAATTCGGGCATGGTCAAACCGCCGAAGACCCACACGATGGACTTGCCCTCTTCGGACCGGCCGAGGCGAAACAGCAGCTCCCAGACAACATTGTTCTTGGTACCGCGAGTGGCATAGATGCTTGGAAGAATTGGTGCGCCGCGCTGAACGCGCCTGCCTCCTGTATCGACCCTGCCCGGCATAGGGCTTGGCCACCGTTTCCAGGATTTGACGTGGCTTTCGGCACCAAATGGCCCTTGCCCTTTCGGAGCTATTCCATTGACGCAGACAAGCTCTCGGAAGCGTCACGTAAAGCCGATAAACATGAACGCGCATTTGCGGTCACCGGCCTATACATGGAGCAGGTGGAAAAACTAGGAAAGCTCGATTCACGTCCCGCACTGGCCATCTGCGTGGTTCCCGACGAAGTGTTTGAGAACTGTCGCCCGAACTCAATCATTCCGCTTAGTAAGCGTAGCGATGCTGGCCGAAGCCGAATTGAGCGGTCCTTCTTGGAGCAAGCAATCGTTGACCGGGATACCGGGCAGCAGGGAATGTTCGACGACTTTGAGGACGCGGCGGTGACCGCTGTGCGCGAGTCCTTAGAAACGTTCGAAGAATCTCATAGCTACTCGCCAGACTTCCGCCGGCAGCTCAAGGGTCGATTGATGGGACTAGACCTGCCAGTGCAAATCATCAAGGAGTCAACGCTTCACATCACGCCAAAGGTACGTCTTGGCGAAAAAGGCGAGAACCCGCTGTCCGACCGGCTGTGGAATTTCGGCACGGCCATCTATTACAAGTGCGGCGCAAAGCCATGGAAAACGCCTTGGGCTCGAGAAGGTGTCTGCTACGTTGGCCTTGCATACAAGCTCGCTGAGAACAAGCGAACCGCATGCTGCGCTGCACAGATGTTCTTGGACAGCGGTGATGGCGTTGTTTTCGTCGGTGAGTTCGGTGCTTGGTACTCAGCCAAAACGGGTGAGTTTCATCTTCCGCCAGAAAAGGCTGAAGCGCTTCTGCGCGGCACCATAGCGACCTACCAGGAGCAAGACGGACGACCACTGAAGGAAATTTTTCTACATACCCACTCGGGTGTGAGCCTCGAAGAATACAAGGGGTTCTTGAAAGCCGTTCCCGAGGGTGTCAAGCTCATCTCTATCCGTGTCCGCCAAGACCGTGGCGGCCAGCGCTTGTACCGTTATGACGACCATCCTGATGTTACAAAACGAGGCCAGTACCCTGTTCAGCGTGGCGTCTTCTGGCAGCGGACAAACCGGCATGGCCTCTTGTACACCAACGGCTTCAAAGCTCGCATTGCGAGCTACGATGGGTTCGAGGTTCCGGTGCCCCTGTCAATCACTATTCAATTTGGGGAAGGTGACATCCTTCAGGTAGCCAAAGACATCCTGGGATTAACCAAACTGAACTACAACTCATGCCAGCTGGGTGAAGGGCGGCCTATCACCATCAAGTACTCGGACCGAGTTGGTGAAATCATTCTTGCAAATCCTGGCCTTCCTCAAACCAGTTGGAAGCACAATTTCAAGTACTACGCTTAACGGTCATCGAGCAGCCGCTAGTGAGGTCGTATGTGAAGGGCCGCAACCGCTGGAGGCTGTGTGAGATCGCACCGGGAGCCCGCGTGACTCAGGCACAGCTTGTCGTTTTGCTTGCTTGTTCGGATGTGCTGCATCTGTGGGCTCTTCAGGTGGCGCTGCAGCCCCCTCGAGGCTATGGATTCAACCTACTGAGACCGTAAAAGGCGCCTATGCACCCAGCAGTTGCATCGCTTTCATGGTTTTCTCGAAGCCCAGCATATTGAGTACTCGCTTGAAGTTGTACGCCAATACGCTCAGGCTCATCTCGGTCGCCACGTTCTGGATACCTCGGGTCAGGAAGTGCGTCCAGCTACCGGTTTGAGGTGTACAGCGGACGTCTAGTCAGATAGCAGGTCAACGTCTGGTCTCGGCGGCAGCGGTCACAGGCTTGCCAAATCTCAGCGGCTGCAACCAGCCTGCACCAGACGAATAGGCTAACATGCAGTCACACGGTCTTGAGTGATAGCGCAAGCCTTCACCCTTTGGATGCTTGGCTTGATAAGGCATTGGTGCATTCTTGGTTGAAAATCAGCGGTTCTGCCCTAAAGGCAAATACAGCATTCGTAGGTAGTTTGAACTCCCTGGATTCAATCCGCTTAGCCTTTGCTCCAATCTTGGCCTCGATTAAGTCTAGAATTTTTATGCCTCCACCAGCATCGGCAGACTGAACGGATGCTCGATTGAATTCAAATTTCTGTAGAAGCAGTTGAGCATGGGGGACAATGATCCCAGCCACATCCGCCCCTGCATCTGCTGTGTTATTGATAGCTTGATCCTGAAGATATTTACGCCCAGACGACCGTAATGGCAAACTTGGGCGCTCAAGCACGCCAAATATGATTTGAGCCTGCGACGATTTTAGGGCTTCCAATGCCACTTTTATCTCTGCTTTCGGCCGCTCCGGCAACTTGGCGCTGATGGCACCTTCAGCTCCAGCGCCAAGTACTGAAGAGATGTTAACACTGGTCCAGCCTGTAACCAGTCCACCGCGAGCAGCCACGTTGGGCAGGTCATCAAGATATTGCACCTGGATGGGTGTACCCGCTAAAACTTGCTTTTTAAGCTCCGGTAAGCATGTCACCTCTGGACTCACCACACCGTAGATCGAACCGATCTTGGCGCCTTCATTTGAAATGGTACTTAATCGGGTAAACCCTTGCCGTTTAGCTAACTGCCCCAAAAAGTGATCGACTACAGCATCAACGACAGCATCTTGCGCCAGCGTATGAGCAGGCGCTAATGAAACCGTGCATGCCAAAATTTGTAGCAGTTGCTTCCGCATAGTTCCTCCAATCCTTTCGGGCCGCAATTCGTTGTAGCCGAAAAAACTTATATTTTCGCTTAATTTAGTAGCTCTTGGGTCAAGTTTATACCCAGGGAAATACCCATCCTCCTCTACATTGAAATCACATACGGCATGTAACAATGTCACCTTCGGTCATGATTCTTGGGCAACCCCCTGCCTCGACCAGAAGCTATAGTGCCGAATTGCCAAAGCTCTCAATAACGATGTCGCTTAGCTGTGCCGTTTGTCGCCCTTTCAAGAGGAGTTTTCATGCCAGGAGCCTATGCTCACCTGTCTATGGTCAATGATGCCAAGACATTCGCTGAACAAACGGGGCTGCAGGAGGAAACGCTATACAGTCTTGGCGTTCATCTGAAGTTTCTCGAGCTAGGTGCTGTCAGTCCCGACTATCCTTATCTGGCTCTCAAGAATGGGCAAGCCCAGTGGGCAGACGCGATGCACTACACAAGCACAGCAAGCTTGTTGCGCTCAGGTGTAGAGACCATTGCTCGATTAAACGGTCTTGCTCGCCAAAAAGCTACTTCTTGGTTTCTCGGGCTAGCAGCCCATGTCGCGATGGACATGACAATCCACCCTGTCATTGAACTTAGAGTGGGCCCCTACAAGGGCAATGAAAACGCCCATAGACGCTGCGAGATGCATCAGGATGCCTTTATATTTCCGCATGTGATGAATGTGGGTGATACAGGGCTATCTCATCATCTAAGATCTGGTATAGCTAAGTGCCACGCAAATGGGGACGAAGACAAGATCGACTCCACCATCGAAAATGTTTGGACCCAGATGCTTCAAGCCACCTATCCAGATATAGGAATCCCAGAGCCCAGCATTTGGCATCATGGCTTCCGTGACGTTTTGGCCGCAGTCACAGAAGCAAATCAACTGCTTCCATTCGCTCGTCACGTTGCAGCACATTTAAACCTGACCTATCCCGCAGAAAAAGACATCGACTCGAGCTACATTAAACAACTCCGAACACCCGAAGGTCCCATGGACTACATCGACATTTACCAACGCGCCCGTTGCAATGTCTTAGCGATGTGGAAAGGTCTGGACGATGCATTGGCTGGTCATGGACTTGAAACACTCGATCTGTTGGAAGACTGGAATCTGGATACAGGACGGAGCGTTCAGACTGCCAAATTGGTTTTCTGGCAGGAGGCAGCATGAAATATTCAACCTGGGTTTGGGGAGCTCTGGCGACTTTGATGCTGGCTGGCTGCGCCAGCCGCCCCAGCGAAAATGAGATGAATCATCTCGCGTCGTCACTCACCAAGGTTACAGCTGCAGTAGATGCGACTGTCCGTTACCGTCATCCACCCGAAGATATGGATAGTGTGGAGTTGCTACGTAGCGCTACTGAACATGACTCTTCATTGCTCCAGCCTTTTTCCTCTTACACCCTGCTCGTGCGCCGAGAAGGTCGTCAATCGGTGGTACTACTTTGCGATCCACGTACAGATGCAGCATTGCTTGAAGACAGCGGCTGCACTCCTCACCTGGATGCGCATCGCTGGCAAAGCCCCATCTTGGAGCAGTGTGAATTTAGTCTAGATCTTGGCAAAATTTGCACTCGCTAATATGCTCTTCGTGGGCGGACTGGTTCGCTTCTAGGGAGTTCCATCCAAAGCATATTCCCTTGTTGGGTTTGCGTGGAGTAGTGACGAGATGGATCCCTGGCGGTGGCAGGCTTCATGCACGTCTTGCATGTTATAGGCAAGGGCGTGAAGTCGCCGGGCCTTGGCAAGTTCAGTTCATCGGCCGCGACAAGCTTCATCGTGAGAACCGCAAATGGGTCAATGGATTGTCGCCAGTGCAGGTGGATATTGGGCGTGCTTTGCGCAAAGCCAACGCGCGGGCTCAGGTCTCTAATACGCTGCGGGCAGCGCTGTCGCAATAGAAGATGCTTAGCAGTCTGACTGTTCATTCAGGCCAGGGTTGGCATTACAAAATGAAGCCATACCGGACCATGCTCGCGCAGCAAGGAGTCACGCGGAGCATGAGTCGCAAAGGCAATTGCTTCGACACTGCGGTGATCGAAAGTTTCTTCGGCACCCTGAAGGCGGAGTATCTCCACCTGACAATTACAGGCGGTATTGAGGCACTTGAAGCGGGTGTGCATGATTACATTAGCTACTACAACCACTAGCGCTTCATGCTCGGTATGCAAGGACTCCCGGTAGACTACCGGCTGAGAAGCACCACCTGATCGGCGGCAACCTGACCGTCCAACTTCTGGGGGTCGGTTCAAACCCGGGGCGATTCAGTTCAAGAAGTTTTAAGACGGCAAGCTTGCGCAGCGGGGACAGCACGAAAAGCTTTCCACCAATGATCCGCACAAAACCCCGCAAATCATGGTCGTTCATGACATCGGCACAATGGTGCTCACCATGAACTTACGAGAACTGGACGACAACGACCTTTTCGCGCACGCGCGTGATTGGAGACTGCGTGCGCTGCGAGGTGAGAAAGACGCACGCGGCTTCGCTCACGAGCTGGAATGCGAAGTGCGCCGGCGCTGTTCAAAGAACAAAGAGCCTCAAGGCCTGGTGCCGGCGCCCATTCTCGGTGCCATTTCCCAACCAGCCGGTCGGCGCTGGAAACTTTGGTAGCACTGATCCGTACGTAACACGTTACTGACGGCACGTTACGTGTAACCCCAGCGTTAGAACGCGTAAGGCATACGGGCAAAGGACTTCTACGGTCAACAGTGTGGAAGAAATTGGCACACGAAGTTGTGACAGGTATGCTGGCTGCATGGTTGAGTGGTCGGCTCCCGTTTCCACGGATACAACCGGGAGCGGATCACGATACCCCTTGGCTCACTCAATTCCATAGAACACTGAGTGAGCTTCGGGCCCTCTGCATACAGCCATTCCAGGTCATCAGCTGACCTACTGGTGGCCACTTTTCCATCTGCCCCACACAATGTATTTCAGCACAGGCGCTGAGACTTCGTCATTGGTATCAGATGAGCGGCCCTCTTCGTGAAGATCGATGACCAATCTTTCAGCTCTTCGCCAGTTCGAGCCCAGCATGTAGGTGCGTGGAATAAGTGCAGCGCTCCCTTTGCCCGGGTGACCGCCACGTACAGCAAATTTCTCTCTTGCTCCAGCGCCCAATCATCCTTCGCATAGCGTATAGGCAGCACACCCTCGGTGACACCAACCACTATCACGGTATCCCATTCAAGCCCTTTACTGGCATGAATGGTGGACAGGTGGACTTGACCAACGTGCGACTTTTTCATCTTGCGAATTTCATCCCACATTGCCCGGGGAGAAACTGCTTTTGACGCATAGGGTTGCCAGCGCATCAGATCGTTTCTTAACGCCTTGCGTTCCTCTTCAGTCATTTCAGATCCGTGGGCGTACACATAGGCATTCACTGCTTGGCGATATCCCCCAGATATAGAAGTGCACTTACTACCCCTGTGCAGCAGCTTCGCGGTCCATCCAACCTTTGCACTTACTATCGTGAGGCGCCTGCTCCTGAGATATCTCTCAATCATTGGAACACTCGCGTCATCAAGTCGAGCCATCCTGTCGGTCCACTGCAGAGCTGAAGCGACAGCATAACGACCGCGGGGGGTGGGAGTGGCCCAAATACCTTGTGCCCTCAAGGCTTGATCTATTCGATAGATCTGCGCCTTGGTGCGTGCAAGCACCGCGATTCTGCCCTCTGGTTTCTCTGCTAGTTGTTGCTTGACGAGCGTGCATACGCGCATTGCCATGTCTATCTCTGATTCACAGGTAATGGCAGACAGCGTCCCGCCTGGACGCCGCGACACAATGGCTGAAGAACTAGGTAGTTCACCAACAGCGGTTGCAAGTGCCGCAATACGCTGGGGCAGTCTCTGGCTCTGGGTTAGAGTCATCAACTCGCAGTCGGCCATCAGGTCTTGAAAATTCACTCCTCCTGATCCCGCAAAGCCGAAAATGGCCTGTGCAGGGTCCCCAAATGAGCGAAACATAGCGCGCGTGGTGCGAACCAGCTGAGTGACCAAGACACCCTGTGCTGCAGTGCAATCCTGCTGCTCGTCAACCAAGATGTGCGTCCACTTGGCATCACTGCGCTTTACATGCTTAGTGGCGAGTGCAACCATGTCCCCATAATCAAGTACTCCAGCCTCCCTTTTAGCTAGGTCGTAGTGCTTGAGCACCATGGAAAGCACAGAGATGCAGCACTTGAAAACGTCGCCGAATCGAGCTCGGGCAAGGTCCTTGATGCCATCGTGATCGTGATCAAGAGCGCTGCAAACGCTGATCAGGTGGAGAAGAGCACGCTTCTTCGAGAGAAGTTTACGCACCATATTGGCTTTAAACCTTTGCCTTGTCTCCGAGATCACTGGCCAATCATGCGCAACATTTTTGGCGGCAGCGCGAATCGCACGTCGAACAAGCTCCAGACGCTCCCTTTCCGTGAGCACAGTAGGCTTGTCCGGGATGAGTTGGAGGCCAAGAGCATGAATGGTACTGACATTGAGGCCTTGGAGCCCCTGCTCCATGAGCTTGGCCTCCACGTTGGCAACAGCAGCGTTGGAGAAGCTAAGAACCAGGATAGATGCAGGGTCTGCACCCTCTTCCACCCAATGTTTAATGCATGCAATCAACGTGGTGGTCTTCCCACTTCCTGGGCAGGCATCCACCTGAATTCTGGGACAGTCTGAGAGAACAATGACCAGCTGTTCTTTGCTTAATTGTGGATGGGGCATGGTGTGTGGTTACGCGTGTGGCGTGCGTAGAAATGGTGGAAAGTGCTTGTAGAGGGGTTCCAGGGGCTGTTTGGAGGCCTCTACAGCCACTTTTGGCAATTTGGCATGTGGAGTGGCAGGTAAAAGGTTGTACCTATATCAGTAGGTAGCCACACCAACTGCCCTCTCAATTTGAGCCATGATCGTGATGTCTCAATTTGGCGCATCAATTGATGGTCAATCCTGTCTCAAGCCAGTCCGAGAAGGACTGCTCTGGTAGCTTTGCAATGAGCTCAGGTCTATCTCGCAAAGCGTTGTGCAGGCAAAAGGCACCGTCCACCATAAATTGCGCCTGCCAATTGCGTGAACGTTTGCGTAACGCTGCTGGACCGGCACGACGAGCATTGGCGTTGGCCGAGCCTAATAAGTCACCGTGATCGGTCTGACTTGGCAAGATATGCATACGCAGCATCCGATTGTGAAAATTAACATGGTCAAAAGACAGCAAATCTTCCAATGAACTAATGCCATTTTTCGCCAATGTATCGGCCCCTGCCAAGCGATGCTCCAGATGCATGCAAGATGACTTATTCACGTATTTCATAGCCCTCAAGTCCTTGCTGGGTTTGTCGTAGTAGGCAGCAATCACATGCGGCTCTTTCTTAGCACCTTGACTGCCGGCTGGGCTGCTTCTTTTTCCTGCGTACAGAGTAGATTTATAAGCGCCAATGCGATGTTGAACATGCATAAATCTTGCGACTTTTATCAGACCGTTTCTTATAGAACACGCCTGTGCAGCGCTCGAAGCCAATAGGTCAACGTTTAGCTCTATATAATTTGGTATGAGCTGCGCCCACCCGGAGAATGCGTCATGTATTTTTAATAAATCAGAATGCGTAGGTTGAAAAAGCGCAATTTTGCATTTCCAGAGAGGGTTCCATTGCATGGAGCGAGATGTAATTTTTGGCTGGCGGCTTAGCGTTGCAGGTAGCTGATTATTTTGAAGAGGCACATCAATCCAAATTGTCAGTCTATCTATTCCATATAAAGGGTCGAAGCCGGGCTTGTTTTTAATAGTCATCCGTTTTCTATTCGATAAGAGAAGCTGATCCACGACATGATGCATAAAATCTTATGCATCATGTCAAGACGGCACCTATGCAGAATCTGAGTCAACCATCACGACTCTTCCTTGGCTAGATGGCCGTGCGTTGCATAGCAACCTATTCGCTTTACAGCAATGCAGATTAACAAGGGCTTCTTGTAATTTTCGCGACCGTTCCATGTGCATAAGCCTCAACATCTGAAAAACTCCAGCGACTCGATCCTCCTTGTTTAAAGGGCTCAGGCAGTAGCTTTTTCTTGACATCTCTATAAATAGAGGAAAACGCTCTACCTGTGTGCTGTGCAATGAATTGAATATTAACTAATGCGTCTGTCTGTGTAAGGCGTGCAGCTTGAACTCTCTTCAATTCTTCAGCATATATGCTGCTCGTCATTCTTTTCTTCTTTGACATAACAGCAACTGAACCTTTCGATTTGAGGACTTTTTCGATGACCCCCCGTACAAATACTCGCTCGCTGGTTTTATGATGAATCGCCAAAAACTCGATTACATCAGATGCATCTGGAGAAACCCCGCGCTTACGTGTGGAGCGCAATTCCTTGAGGAGGAACGCAACTTGGCCAGACTCAGTGGCTGTTTCGATCGATGCTGCTCCTCTAACAAGCATTTTTTTTCCGTCATGCGAAATGCGTAGCAAATCTGGCTCAGCATCCGCGCCGTAGAAGCGAGGCCGTGCGATCTGGAGTACGGATAGATGAGTGCTAGGGGAGATGTTCATGGTGAAGTCCTTTCAAGTGCGTTGTTGAAGTTCCTCAGTAGATCACGACTCAATGTCAAGCGAAAGCATTGAAATCTCTTGATTCATTAGCCACTTAGATATAGGATTCATCAACCACCTACATTGATGCATTCCGCAAGCAACTTGATGCCATCGGGAGCTCAATCGGGCAAAAAATACCTTCTAAAAATTTATTTTTCAAAACGTCTCTAAAATGCAACAATCCAGAATGCTAAAACAAACATATGAATCTGAAGCGCGTGTTTTTTGGGGCATTGATGCGGAAGCTGGACCTCTGCAGCCTGAGCTCTGGGGAGACGAATGTGCGACCGACAAGCATCTTCCGAACCTAGTGTGGTTACGTGTTTTTCTAGAGGCTAATTTCCATGTACCCGCACAGAAGCTGGGCGAGGCGCTCGCATATGAAATGGGCCTTATGCCGAAGCAGCGAAAAAGACTAATCTTTAAAAGCATCCCCAAAGCAGAAGCAGAAGCAGAAGCAGAAGCAGAAGCAGAAGCAGAAGCAGAAGCAGAAGCAGAAGCAGAAGCAGAAGCAACAGAAAAAATAGAAATAGAAATTCTTAAATTTAGCGATATATTGACGCTAGATATTCAGAAGTTATTGCCTTTTAAACGCTCTTGGACTGGTGAACTTGAGAAGATTCGTAACACTCCCAGGACACGCAAACCTCAGCAATCACAAGTTTCCGAAGGACAGCTGAACCTTGTATCCGAGGTATTACATGATCTTGTCCGTGATGAATTAGATCTGTGGAAAAGCGGACCAGAAAATAAATCAAACAGTTATAGAACTACTTTTTTTTGCAGCACATACAGCCGTGATGTACTCAAGAATTTTGTTCTAGAAAACATTCCAAGAGTTATAAGATCCCACAGGACCAAAGATGTAAAATCTCCTGCAGAATCGGTGGTGAACAAAGCTCTCACTGAGCTTGTTTGGTTTAGAACTAATAAGAAAAAATCCAAAGCTTAATCTTCATAGTTCTTGAGTGGACTCTAAAGAGATAGCTAGCCATCTTCTTTTGACAAGCTTTAATATAATCATTCACCAATCTTCAATCGATTAATGTAATTAAACCACTCTTCCATCAAAGCTCTTCGTTTTTGCAGCATGTCTGAGCGCTGATATGCCCTTGCTGTAGCGTCCCCTACGATATGTGCGAGTGCAATTTCGAGCATGTCGTAGTCATAGTGCGCAGTTTCAGCACCCCAGGTTCTGAAACTGGCGCGAAATCCGTGCATTGTGTAATCAACACCCATTCGACGAAGTACTTGGGTAAAAGTCATATCACTGCATGGCTTTCCAGTCGACCCAGGGAAGATAAGCCCAGTTGGTTGTTGAGGATTTTTGGCTTGATCGCGCATGGTTTCAACAATTGTCCAAGCGCGGTTAGACAGCGGCACAGAATGCGCGCGTTTGGCTTTCATGCGCTCTTTCGGAATAGTCCAGGTGCGGTGCTCCCAGTCGATTTCAGCCCAATCGGCACCGCGAGCTTCACCCGATCGGCAAGCTGTCAATAAGATGAACTCGAATGCGTTTTTGACGACAAAGGACGAGGTGCCGTGCTGCACTTCGTGAAGCAGCTTTCCTACATGTGCGTGTGGACACGACGCATGGTGCGTTTTCTCAAGTTCTTTCTCGTTCTTGGGAAGCGCCAACTTAAGCTGGCTCCACTGTTGGCTATCCAAACCCGTGCAATAGCCTCGCGCCGCGCCGTAGTTGATCGTGGTACGGATACGCTGGAGAACACGGGTGGCCGTTTCTGCCTTTGTTTTCCATATGGGTAGAAGCGCCTCGCGTATAAGCTCTCTGTCAATAAGTTCGACTGACTTCCTCCCTAGCAAGGGAAAGGCATAGGTGGTTAAGGTGTTGATCCATTGGTCAGCATGCTTAGAATTTTTCCAATGAGACCTGTTAGCCTCGTGATATTCAGCAGCGCATTCAGCGAACGTCACTGACTTTCTCTCCAACTCTAGTCGCACCAGCTTTAACTGAGCCTGCCGCTCCTTCTTGTCTACGATGGGATCCACGCCATCGCTGACCATTTGCCGGCACTTCAACGCTCTCTCTCGGGCTTGCGCCAAGCTCCACTCTCGCATAGAGCCCAGCCCAAACTCTCGCGTTTTCTTGTGCAAGGTGTACCGCAGTATCCAGGACTTGCTGCCCGTTTTGCTCACCTGTAAATATAGGCCTCCGCCATCGTGGTACATACCAGGCTCCGCGACGGCCTTGACCTCAAGCGCAGTCAATCGATTCAATGCTTTACTCATGCTAGCTCACCTTAATAACCCACAATACTACCCACAATTTTAAACGAAATTGCTCGTTACTTATTGGGAATCCATAAGATGATTTGAGACATGAGACACAAAACAACCATATGAATATAAATGATTAATTCCAAAAATAGGAATGACTTGGGTTTAAGCGAGACGAAATGAGACAACCACTATGGCGGGCGCCTTCTCCGCCAGAACACAAAAAAGCACCCCTAGCGGGTGCTTTTTTCATGCCCATTCGCGGCCTATTGCCCTATATACTCCAACGTGTTACGCTCAGTTCACTGGTGTTATATACAGTATTTATCTGGAACGCCTAACTACCCCAATCTAGATTTTTATGGCCCATCTGGTGGCCTGTGGAACTGCCCTATGCCGAAACGCATCCTCGAAAAAACCGCTCTGGAAGTCTCTCGCCTACGCGATGAAGGAGCGCATGCAGTTGGAGGGGTAACAGGGCTGTATCTGCAGATCATCGGCGGTTCTCGCTCATGGGTCTTCCGGTACACACACCACCGGGCGCGTAGGCGCATGGGTCTGGGCAGCTACCCTGCTGTTGGGCTGGCGGCAGCCAGAGATGCCGCTCGCGCTTCCCTCACCTTGCGCAACGGTGGAGTTGATCCACTACAAGCGCGTGCTGCTGAACGTGAGGCAGCTCGCCTTGCGGCTTCCTACCAGATGCCATTCGAGCAAGCAGCAGAGAAATTCATCAAAGAGCATGAAAGCACATGGCGCAACCTCAAGCACGTCAACCAGTGGCGCAGCACACTGGCGACATACGCTTTCCCCGTCATAGGTCACCTCAACGTAGCAGACATTGAACAGGCGCATGTGCTGCGTGTCCTGTCACCAATTTGGAAGACCAAGACAGAGACGGCTACGCGAGTTCGCGGGCGCATCGAGCAGATTCTTGACTGGTCAACCGTACACGGGCATCGCAGCGGGCCCAACCCGGCCAAATGGAAGGGCCTGTTAGAACACGTTTTGGCGAACCCCAACAAGGTCGCACCCGTTAAGCACCACCCCGCTGTACCCTACGCCGCTCTGCCTGATTTTTTCCAGCGCCTTTGCAGTGTCAAGGGCCAAAGCGCCCGCGCGCTGCAGATGCTCATCTTGACTTCAACGCGATCCGGTGAACTGCGCGGAATGCGCTGGGGAGAACTAGATCTTTCTGCAGGCCTATGGCTTGTGTCCGCTGAACGAATGAAAAGCAAACGCCTTCACCGCGTGCCGTTGCCTGTCCAGGCTCTCGCCATGCTGAACCAGCTCAAGCCAGGCGAGCCGGACGACCTGGTGTTTGTGTCCAATCGCGGCGGCATGCTCTCCGATATGTCCCTAACTGCGGTGATGCGCCGGCACTACCCCGATGCCGTGCCACATGGTTTCCGATCTACCTTCCGCGATTGGGCTGGGGAATGCACGCTCCATCCACGCGATGCGATAGAGCTATGCTTGGCACATGCTATCGACACAAAAACGGAAGCTGCTTATAGACGCGGCGACATGCTGGAGAAACGGTTAATAATCATGCAAGAGTGGGCGAATTACGCCACTGCTAATTAGATTTAATATAAGAAGATTGCCTTAAACACCAACATAGAAGTTGTCCATTAAGACTTTAAGAAGGAAAATAACATGAGTTTATTTCATTTTATAGAAAAATTGAAAAGCATATTCTTCTCTTACGACAAAAAGACTCGCCCTCTAATTACTCAACAGTCTCCTGCTCCTGCTCCTGCTCCTGCTCCTGCTCCTGCTCCTGCTCCTGCTCCTGCTCCTGCTCCTGCTCCTGCTCCTGCTAAGCAACAGCATAATGCTGTGAAATTAGAACCAAGATATATCACTGAGTATCTTGTACAGCTAGGAAACCATTTCGGGCGCTATGCAATCTCACCGAATAATCAATGGATTATCTGCTGGAAAGATGCCGACCCATCTGGCAACAGGGGTGGATATCGGCACTCAGAAAATGGATCATATTTTCTATTCGATAATAACCTGAAAGAAATTATAGTTCAAGGCGAAATGGAACGACCTAATAATGGTCAAGTGCGTAATAATGGCCACTTTAGTATTGAAGACTGGAAATTCGGTTCTGAATTATCTGGCACTTTTCACGTTTTCAGCGAAAGCGGTGAGGAACTAGTACAAAAAACTGTCACCGCAAATATAATGCGCAGCCATTTATCTACAAATGGAAAGTACGCGCTATTTGAAACTGCTGGCGGTTTCACTGAACACGCAAACAAAATATTTCTATTCGATGTTACTCAAGGGAAATTACTTTATTGCGAATCGCCAATTCCTGAATCCCCTAAAGATTATGAAATAGATGAGGAAAAGATTGAAGTAATCTGCCATATTAATAATCTAGGATCATTTAGATTTGATCAATACGGCACATTTCTAGATGAAGATAAATTTTCTCAAGCAAAGCTTGAATCGAAGTTATTCAGATATGCCATCCCAGCCGCTGAAAACATCCTAAAATCATCAACTTTAAATCCTGAACAAGCAAAACAGGCTTTAGATATACTTCAATTATCCCAGAAACACGATCCACAAAATATTGACACACTTACAGCAAGAACTCTAAAGCTTCAAGGCTTAGCTTATGAAGCTTTAGGTGATTTAAAAAATGCAGTTAAGTCATTTGACAAAGCTCTAATGCTTGATCCCAAAATAGGTGCAAAAAGAAAACGAGACTCCCTGTTAAAGAAACTATGAGTTGAATCCTTCTTGTTTGCCACCGCACCACGCTTTGGGACAGCTCTCCAACCAGCTCACAATTTCGCTTACTAGCCAGAACAGCTTTTGTGGTCCCGCCTTGCGCGGATGCGGGAAACCGTGGTTTTCGATCAGGTTGCGCAGCGTCATTTCGGCAACGTCCATTTCGGCCAGCACTTCTTCCTTGTTCAGACGGTATACACCCATGGTCAACCCTTCACGCTTTCAGCTGGCAATTCCAGCGGTTTGATCACATCCGCCCGCACGGTGCCCGCCATCACATCACGCGATAGTAGCCTCGCACCTGGTTCAAACTGGTTGGCCAGGTTGCGATAACTGCAGAACAGGTCAATGCTAATTTCGACCGCATGCGACAGCTGGGCGCCCCAGCTGGAATCCCAGCGATATCCATCCACCGCCATGTCCACCACGGTGGCCAGCGCCTGGTGCAGGCCTGGCCGGTTGTTGCCGGCCACCGGAATGGCTCGTGCAATCTCTGCGCCCATGCCGATCAGATAGGCCAAGCGGGCCAGCAGCTCGGGCTGGGCTGTTTGGTGGTCAGTCATCACGCAATGCAGGCCCAAGTCGACCACATCGGCCTGCATGCGGTTGCGCACCACCAGCACTTCGATGGGCGATGCCTTGCGATAAAGACCGCGCTTCATGGCGCGGCAGTGAGTTGGTATATTTCCAGACATAAAGCATCAATCCTTAAATAGGCAGATCACTACCGCTGCCATTGCTCTGGCCGGCCAGGAAATTGGCCTGCCTCTCAGCCTCAATCAGCCTATCGCGGGAAATTTCGGCATAGGCCAACTCGCGCTCGATGCCGATAAACCGGCGCCCGGTCAGGATTGCGGCCACCCCTGTTGATGCGCTGCCGGCAAACGGATCAAGCACCAGACCGCCAGGCACCACAGGGCGCACCAGCTCGCTCATCAGCTGCGTAGGCTTGCCGGTCATGTGGTGCTTGTCGTCTTGCCGCACCGTGGATTGAATGCAGCCATCAAATGGGCCGTCGTGTTCCAAGATCACCGCAGGGCCCTTGGTGCCCCACACCACGTATTCGCACTGATGGCGAAAGTAGCCTTTGTGCGGCGCGCGCGATCCGCGCCCCTTATCCCACGCAACAATGCCGCGCCAAAATACGCCACCAGCCTGCACCGCGTCGGTCATGACTGGCAGCTGCCGCCAATCGGTGAAGGCCATGAAATAGCCGCCAGGCTTGAGTACTCGCACGCACTCAGCGATCCACAGGGAACACCACACCAGATAACTGCGCTGGTCGCGAGAATCGCCGCCGAAGGACGGGTACCGGCCACGGTGGCCTGATTGGATGTACTTCGTTTCCGTGTCTTTGCTCTTGTCGTCACGCGAAAATCCGCCGCTGCTGTATGGCGGATCGGTAATCACGGCATCAACGCTTTCGTCTTTCATGGCCATCAGCAAAGGCAGGCACTCGCCGTGGATTAGCTGCCAGGGCGCGGGAAGGATGGGATCTGGTTTCATGTTTTTCTCAAAAAAATTGAAGGGGGCGATATCTCTTTTCAGTCTTTGCGCTCAACGGAATAGACGCGCATGCCGGTCACCCACTTGGCTTTTTCTTCCGCGTCTTCGCAGTTGGCGGCCTTGAGCTGCACTGACTGCAGCAGCTTGTTGCCTTCTTCGCCCTCTAAGTCCCAGGTGTTGGCCGTGACGGGATAGACGAACGCGCGATAGCTGCGCATGGGCTGGATGTTGGTTGCTTGGGTAATGGTCATAGTCGTGGTCTTTCGGTGGTGTTCAGGCAACCAGGCGCAGCTGGTTGGGGTGTTCGTCGGGGTTGGCCACAGCTTCGGCCTTGGGCTTGCGGCGGCGCTTGGCCTTGGCGGCTTCGGTGGCCAGACGCTCGCGCTCGGCCGCAAATACTGCGGCCAGGTGGCTGGCGTCGTGGCCGGTGCCCACATAGCTGCCAGGCTTGCGCTGGTAGGTGTGGGTGCGGGGCTCGGTGCGTTTTGCGTTCATGGCACTTACTCCTTTGGTTTATGGGTGGTGGTGGAAAAATCAGCGCGCTTTAAGCGGGGATGGGTCAGGCCGGCAATCAGCCCGAGAAGGATGCGATCGCCCATATCTGCAAATTCCAAAATCTCGCGCTTCATGGCCTGGCGGGCTTCGGGGCTGTCTTGCATGTCGTCGCACACGCGGCGGCCTGCATCCAGTGCCTGCTGCAACAGTGGGCTGATTTCGCGCACGCGGCGGCCCGGCTGGGGGGCGGAGGCGTTGATCTGGGCGGGGGTTTTGGTCATAGCCATGCGCCTTCCTCAAACTCGACGGCCTCGATTGCGGCCTGCAAGCTGCCCAATTCCTGCAATCGGAGGGTCAACAACTCGGTGTTTTGGGGCGCGTCGAGGCGGGCCGTACAGTTATTGAAACGAGTCCAAGCGGCAGGCAGAGCCTGCCGGGACGCGGCTGCACCTACGCCCTGCGCTTGGCCTTCTTCATGCTCTAAATTTAGGCCGTCCACTGCAGCACCTGCAGCAGATTCGGCGGTTTGAATAAAGGGCTTCCATGCAATGCGGCGGCTCACCAGGTAGCGCCCGCACATGCGCCCGCGCTGTGGTGTCAAGCCAATCAATCGCCCACATTTCAGTTCTTCACCGTATTTGTTGGCGGCGCCCTCTTCCACATGGCGGCGCACGGGGGCCAGGTGCCAGTCAGTGCGCTTGCGTGCATGGCCGCCCATTGCATCCATAAACTCGCACCAGTTGGCTTTGATCTCGCCATTGCGATGGCAGGCGCGGAAGGCCTGCACGGTTTGGCTGTCACCCTCACGGTCAAACAGCTCCAGCTGGTCATGCGTCACCCGGCGCAGCTCACGCCACACCGTGACCGATGGCATGCCGATGGTTTGGAATTGGCGAATGCCCCAAGTAGCGGCCCAGGCATCAACACGCAAATGGCCGTTGACGATTTCCGGCTTGGCCTTCTTCGCTGGCGTGGCACCGTCGATAGCCGTGGCTTGCCCTGCCTCGCCCTCAAGAGCTGGGGCAGTCATCCGCATTTCGATCAGCTCACCGTCCACCAAGTCGTAATGCTCAGCCAGCGCATGGTGGCCGACGGATTTGGATATGTACTTGGCCACGTAGCCAGCAGCACCACCGGACACCATCCGTTTGATGTTGACGCGGTTCTGCTTGGCGCCAGGCTCATCGCCGCCATCACTCAGCCAGTAGTGCCGAATGGTTTCTTCCAGCTGCTCAGCTTGGGCTTCCGTCTCCACCCAAAACAAGGCATGCCAGTGTGGGGTGCCGTCGTGGTGGGGTTCGGCCACGCGTAGGCCGTAGGGGCGAACGTTTTGGCGGTTAAGGCTTGCGCGGGTTTTGGTCCATTTGTCACGCAACCACAGCTGCGCATCGCGCGGTGTCGCGCCCCTGTAGTTCTTATTGCGCACCGGCTTGCCCCCGCCCACCGTGATGGGATGGAAGCGGCTTGGCGCTGTCAGGGTGACAAACAAGCCAACATGCGCCCGCTGGTCTGCATACTCTTCGGCGCCCCGGATACGGGTCATCAACTCGCCACCACGCACCAGCGGGTTGCTGGTGCCCAGGGCCGCCAGCTCGCCCAGATTGTAGACCTGGCCCGCTTCGTTGGTGAACAAAGTTTGCTGCAGCGTGGCGGCGTTGCGTGCCACCTGCTGGCGGCGGCGAGTCATACCGGCGTTGCTGACGTATTTGCCCTCACGCAAATGCACTTGGCCCATGCTGATAAAGCCAGCTTCAACCACGCGGGCTACATGACTGCGCAGGCGCTTGCGCCACCACTTTGGGTCTTTGGCCCGCTTGATAGCGGGCTCACCCTTGATAGGCTGCTCTTCGGTGATGCCGATCACGCGGGCGATCTTGCGCACCATATCCACACGGGCATGCAGCGGTACGCCTGCCACAGTGGCCCAAGCGTCCAGCTCCTCTACATCAAACACCAGCTTTTTAGCCCAGTCGCAGATCTCTTCGTCGCTCAAGTTAAACCGCAAGGCTGCACCGAACTTGTCTTCAAAGTCGGCCATAGCCTGCATGCGATCCCAGGCGCGGAAGCTCTCGGGTGCTTGCTGCAGTTCCCATTTGTCATAAGCCACCGTGCCGCGCTTGATGTAGCGCGCCGATTTATCCCCCTGGCGCTTGGGGTCGTTCTGTGGGGTCAGCTCCACATAGGCATAGCGCGTGCGCAAGGCCTGCTGCCACTCCACGGGCGCAGATTCCACGATCCGTTCCAGATGGGCGTCAGCCAGTGCGTGGGTTGGGCGGTTTTGCAACCACTCATGCACGCTATTGCGCTTGGGTTCTTGTCGGGGGATGGGGCTGACCATGGTTTAGACCTTGGTGGCCAGGGCCGTCAGCGGCAGCACATAGCGTTTGAACAAGCGCACCACACGCTTGATGGCTTCGCGCTCGGTGTCCGGCATTTCTTGCCAGGCGCGGCTGGCCAGGCTGTGCAGCTCGGGCTTGCTCTTGGCCCGCACGCCAGCCACGCGCAGCAGGCATTCGCGCATTTCAATGGGCAGGCTGCGCCATTCGGCATCGGCCGCATCGCGGTAAAGACCACCGCTGGCCTTTTTTGCAAACTCATCGCGCAGGCCATCGAGCATGGCCTTGGCTTCCTCGACAGTGACACCTTGATTCTTGAGCGGCGGCACTATGGGTGCAGGGCGCGAAGGCTTTCGCGTAGCAATCTCAAAGTCAGGCGCCAGGCATTGCAGCTGCGGCACATCGCGCACCGGCAGCATGCGCAGGCCATAGGGCAAAGCGGCTGCCACTGCGTTGGCTTCGGCTTTGTCTTGCTTCATGCGCGGGCCAGCCCCTCAACTGCAAAGCCACCGATGCGCACACCGGCTTGCTCGGCAATATCGCAGGCTGCATCCCATGCTGACCGCATGCAGCTGGCCAGAATGTGATGGGTGTGGCGCGTGCCGCTGGCGGCCAGGTAGTGCATTGCGTACATGCTCATCTCTAAAACTCCGTTTTTTGGGCAAAGAAAGCCCCTGCCAGGCCCGCAGGCCTTGCAAAAAAAATTGATCGGTGTAGGTGGTGTGGTTGCCGCTACAGAGCGGCTCGGGCGCTAGCTGCTTGCGCCCGTGGGCTTGTCGCCGGCAAAGAGGTCGCCCGTGATGGGCGGAGTGAATTGGGCGTCATGGTCCGCTTCGCCCGCGTTGTCGAGTACCACCCGCATCATGTCGCGGCGCACATGCGTGGACAGCGGCAGATTCACGGTGGGATCAGGTGTGGCGCTGGGGCTCAGCGTGCGCACAATCTCGGTGGTGGCCACAAAGGTGTGGCCGCATTCCACGTTGGTGCATTGGTAAATGGTTTCGCGCATCGTGGCGCTGACAGGCTTGCTGGTGCGGATCTCGCACGTCGCCTTGCAGTGTGGGCATTCCATACGGGTGCCCTCCATGCGCAGGCGGCGGCCCGTGTGGTTGCCGCGCGGCTTGCGCAGCTCGGCTGTTTTCAGCACTGCTTTGTGCAATGCCTTTTGTTCTGCAGTTGTGTGCATCATGGTGTGCCTCTGTGCCGTCGATATAGCCACTTTTGAGCCGCTCAAAAGCCGCTCACTGCTTGGCAAAGAACTGCACCTGGCCGCGCTGCTGCTTGTACTGCTGGAGGCCCAGCAGGTAGACAAAGCGCAGGAACGGCGCGGCATGCTCCAGGCCCAAGCTGTTGGCCATCTGCATGGCCTTGTGCTGCTCGGACGGGAAGATGCGAAGGCCCGCCAGCACATTGGGGTACTTTGCCGCCTCGCCAGCAGGCTTCGCGTCCACGCCGCTGCCAAAGAAGTACTGCAACTGATCCTCTTGGGCCTGCAGTTGCTGCCATCCCATCAGAAACACGGTGCGTAGGAAAAAGCCCCGGTTCCAGCACTTGGCACCGGCCAGGGTGTCGGCCTCCTTCATTTCCACTTCAAACAGGCGCATGCTGGCCAGCTTCTTGGTGGCCCGCTCCGCTTTGGCCACCAAGGCGCCAGGATTGCGGCCGCGCGCCAGTTGGGTCAGGCGCTCACGTTGGTTTGTTGCTGTTGTCATCTGCGCTCCCGGCTTGTGCCGTAATGTTGTTGATTGCCAGCTGCGGGCCCGGCCGCTTGCCGGTCATTGCCGCCACCATGGCGTCTAACTGCCTGCGGTTGAGCTGCTCGATAGCCGCTTCAATGCTTGGCAGCTGCATCGCCTGGCGGTACAGCTCCAGCTTTGCCAGCTGGTCCTTGCTGTAGCCGATCTGCTCGATGGAAAGCTGCATGAGTCATTGCCGCTTGTGTTGTGCGGGTGCCGCCAATTAGCAGGCGGCGCCGGCGCTGTGTTGGTGTGGAAGGTCACCCAGGCCCAAAGCCTCAAGCTCGTTATCCACCCGGCGCATCGTCATGTCGTAAACCAGCGTTGCCGGTTCAGTTTTCAGGCGCTGGGCCATCGCTTCCAACATGGCCCAGTCCTCTGGGCGGAATCGCACGGTCTTCTTGGCCGTGCGTGCGTGATCCGGGTTCTTGTATGCCATTTGCCAAGCCTCCCCGCCTAGGGCGGTGTCGTGTACCATCCCTAAAAGGGACGTAATTTGGTGTTACGGATGGATGATAGTTCAGAATTCTAAACAAAGCAACAATGAGTTCAAAAAAAGAAACTGAATCGCTTGAGGATTCCGGCCTCTCAAAGGGAATTGGTTCAAGATTACGAACCGAACTTGAGCGACTTAGCCTCAAGGCCGATTATTTTTCTGACATTGGCAAGGGCTACGCCAAAGGAACGATCTATGCTTGGGCGCGTGGAGACAACTCGCCCCCTGCTGCGTTTCTGTCTCATGCAGCTGACGCTGGGATGGATGTTCAATTCATCATCACCGGCAAGCGCTCAGCCGAAGGCCAAGATGTTTTAGCCCCTTCTCGTCAAGCACTCACCGGCCCGGCGCCCACTCCATCCCATTCAGACGATACGCTCTACATCCCGCTTCTCAGTGCAACCGGCAGCATGGGCCCAGGCAGCGAAGCACTTGCGGCTGATGTCGTCATGGGTGATGTTCCCATCTCCCTTACCTGGGTGCAGATGAACCTACCGCGCAGCCGGCCCGAGGCGTTGCGCCTGGTTCATGCATACGGCGACAGCATGCGCGGCACCCTGGAAAGCGGCGACTTTGCCTTGGTGGATACCGACATTCACTCGGTCGATATCGATGGGGTGTATGTGCTGGAAGCGCACCAGCGCCTATTTATCAAACGCGTGCGGCAGCGTATGGATGGAAGATATGAGATCAGCAGCGACAACCCGGCAATCAAGCAAACCGATATTCTGAACGGCGGCCACGAGGTGCGGATCTGCGGCATGGTGGTGTATGGTTGGAATGGGCGCAGGTTTTGAGAATGAAAGACAGTAGACAGATGAACTCGATAAAGACCATTGTGACCTCCGCCATGTTTGGCTGCACCAGCGTTATCGCAGCCGTCCACCCGGATGACCTTGCCGTTGCCAAGAAGCTGACCAGCACCGTCGATCTGGCCGCCATGTCCCTGCCTACCGCTGTGCGCCAGGGCGATATGAAGGACTACCGAAAATTTATCAGCGGTCCTGTGGAAGTGCAGCTGGAAAAAATCCATGCATTGCCGCAGCCTCGCCGCATGGAGCTGGTGAATTGCGTAGCCGCGGCTAGTGAGTTTTTGAACCGCGCGGGCGACAGCATGAAGGCCAAGAAGGTGAAGCCTGCAGGCAGCCTAGAGTCTGAAAGCCTCTCATCCTGCAAGGATCTGAAATAAGTCGAGCCATGCCCAAGACAAACATCATTGCCTTTGCATTGGCAACCGCTCTTTTCTCTGCCCTTGTCGGTTGCAGTGACTCCGACTCCAGCGTTACTAAAACAACCAGCCCTCAAACTCCCTCTACCGAAGTGCGTTTCGATGCTCCGGGTTGGATTACCGCCGTCGGCAGCCCAGTTGTCTATGAGTACCAACTTGATGATGGTCAAGGTGTGAACTTTCGCGCGAAAGATGGCCAACCACCATTCAAACTGGAATTTCGCAAAAACCGTGAACGCATAAATGTCGCTTGGACCCGCTTCTACGACATGCCGGAGTTCAAGACCGTTAACGACGAAAATAATCGATGGGCCTCCAACGTTCTTACCTACGCCCTCGGGGCCGAGAGCAGCAATCGCATCATGAGCGCTGAAAAGCCCCTGTCCTTTCAGCAAGGCAGATACAAGGTGGACGTTATGCCGAACAAGGGAAACTCACTTGTCACGATCTATCCCATAGCGCCTTAGCAGTCCAAAGAAAAGCCACTCAGAAGTGGCTTTTCTGTTTCTGCGCAACTTTAAAGTCGCATCAACTTTCATTCATTATCGTCATCATCAGCGTCGGCTGTTTTCGTGGGCGCGTCATCCTCGCCGTTCCGCTCCATCTCCAGCTTGGTGGTAAAGCCGCCATCACCAGCCAGCTCACTGGTGACCGTTTTTATCAACCAATCCTCGCCATCTATCTCGGCCTTGAAGCCGCTGACCTTGACCGGCGTTTGCACCGCCAGCGCCGGCTGGCCCATGGCCAGGCTGATTTGTAGCGTGGCCTGGCCGCGCACAATGCGGCCCATCTCGGCCTGCGCTGCCGCCAGCGCGTCGGCCTCTGTGGCATAGGTGTCTTTGAGCGTTTTCAGGTTGGTCTCGGTGCCCGCGATGGATGCCCGGCGCTGGCTTTTGTTGGTGTCCCCCCAATACGCCCGCACTCCGCTGTAACTGTCTCGCTCCGAGCTGTTGTAGCTGTGCTGGTCGCCGGCGCGGCGGGTCAGCACCACAGCGGGCATGGCCTTGCCGCTGGCGGTTGCTGCGCCGTTGATCGGCAGGAACAGCAGCACGCCCTTTTTGACCGTGGCCACGGCGTCATGCTGGCGGCCAATGCGCGTCAAAAAATGCACCGGGCTTTCGTTGGTCTGGTCAATGTGCTGCACTCGCTTGTTGGCCAGGCTTGCGCCCACCTTGGCTTCCAGGCCATTGGCCTTGGCAACGTCCTGCACGATCTGGCCCAGGGTGGTGCCGTGCCAGCTGCTGCTGGTGCGGCTGCGCAGGCCTTTGCCCAGGTTGGCACTGCGCGCCCGAATGTTGAGCGTGTCGGGGGTGCCGTTGTGGCTGATTTCGTCCACCGTAAACTCGCCCTTGTCCACCAAGTCATGGCCCACCCATCCCCAGCGCAATGCCACGATGGCGCCCTTGGGTGGGATGGCCAGCTTGCCGTCGTGGTCACTCAGCTCCACATCGAGCTGGTCGGCCTCTTCGCCGCGGCTCTCCGTCAACGCGATACGGATCAAGCGGCCATTGATCTTGGGCGTAATGTCTTTGCCGTTGATGGTCAGCAGGTAGGTGGGCTGGCGGTAGTCGCTGCCGGCATCCAGTGCTTCAGGTTGTGGGTTTGTCTCTGCCATTGCCATCACCATTTATCGTAATCATCGCCATTTAGCCACCAGTCCCAAGGGTCGCCGCCATACCAATCGTCATCGCCAGCACTGTTATCGGGGCCGGTGTCCAGGCCGCCAGACGGGTCTACCTGCTGCGCATCCACCCGCGCCAGGGACAGCGTAAATTCCACCTTGCGCGCGGCCCCTTCGCGGATGAACACGCTTCGCGTGGTGTTGAGGCTTTCAATCACCCAGGCTCCCAACGCCTCACCCGTGCCGGTACATAGGTTGTAGGCCTTGCCCGCATCGGCCATATCAGCCAGGCGGTCGAGCGACTTGCGGTCGCCCATGAACTCGGGCACCTGCAGGCCGGTCAACGTGATCTTGTCATCGCCCGGCCCCAAATACTGGCGCGCTGGGCGGTCGCCCACCCGGCTGCTGGTGGGGTGGCGCCATTCCTGACTGCGTTGCAGTTCGTTGTAGGCAAGAGTTGAGAGGCCAAACACAAATTGGCCCAGGGCTGCCATCATGGTTCATCGCTCCTAGTTGGTGTCATAGAGCGCGCTACCCATGCGTGCTGCCTTCGCGCGGTTTTGGCGGTCGATTTCAAAGCTCACAGCCCGGGCCACGGCCTTTTCGTCCATTCCTGGCGCTGCCGTTACGCTGATGTTGTTGGTGGTGGTGATGGTCGGGCCGGCAGCGGACGCAGCAGGCGCCATCGCCAACATGGGGGCCATCGTTGCATCGCCTGCACCTGGGCGCAGCGTATCCATGCCAGGCTTGCCCAGGGCGTCCTGCGGTGTCCATTTGCGATAACTCGGCTCCGAGCTTTCTTCACTACTGAACAACCCCACCACGGCAGATTTGGCTGCGTGGTATGCCTTGAGCACCATGGTTTTGACAAACTCATACATGCCCAAGGTGGCAGCATTCAAGCCCCACTCCAGCGCTGCACCAATCTCCTTTGCAAGGCTCCACCATTCGCCAGCCTTGAAATACTCTTTTATCTTGTCCCAATGCGCGTACACGCCCGCTGCTACACCAGCGATACCCAGAACAATTGCAGTCAATGGGTTGGCTCTGGCAAAGGCAAACACCAGCTTGAATAGGCCGATCAACCCAGTCTTGAAGACGGCCACAATGCCGCCCATCGTGCGCAGGGAGCTGAACGCGGCCACAGCGCGCGCGCTCATGGTGGTGAGCATGCCGGCAACACCCATTTTTCGGAAAGCCTGCCAACCTGCAACAAGCCACGCAACACCGCGCGCTGCAACTCCAGCGCCCGCACCAGCCTTGCCACCAGCGGCAGCGATCCCTAGCAGATTGAGAGCAAACCGGGCGGACAGGAAACGCAGCATCAGCATTGGCCCGAGCAGCGCTATGAGACCCATTCCTAATGCACCCCCAATCGTTAAAACCGCCGCCAGTCCGGCTGCAATCAACATCAATGTTTTAACGAGACGCGGATTCTCCACAACCCATTCTTTGGTTGCAGCAGCAAGGTCACCCAGCAAATTCAGCATTTGCTTGATTTCGGGGGCAATGCTCGCGCCTAGCTCTTTGAGCAGGTTGCTGTAGGCACCACCAGCGGCATCAGCCACATTATTAAGAGTGGACAGCTGCTCATTGACACGGGTTTGCAGGTCAGCTTGCTCCTGCATTTTCTGCACCGTTTGCTCGTAGCCTGCGAGGTTGTCATTGATCCATTTGGTCAACACACGGTTGGTCTCTGCGTCGTCACCCCAAAGCTCATTGATGACCGCCCCGCGCGTTTGAGTAGAAAGCGCCCGCAGCTTGTCGAGCTGCTTAAACAGCTTCGCCATACCGCCGAACTCACCTTTGCCATCTGTGAAGTCCAGATTGAAACCGGCCTTAGCTTTCTTCAAGGCTTCGTTGGCCTTGCCGACTTTCTTCTTGCTCATGGCGCGGTCGTAGATCTTGCGCACGGCGTTGCCGACTGACCCACCATCCTCCATGCCAGCCTGATTCATCATCACCGCCATAGGGGCCAGCACGCGCATGGCTTCGGCGCCCTGCACTTTCATCACATCCATCACGGGCGCTGCATTACCCATCGCCGACTGCATAAACGCCATGTCGGCGCCCAGATAGTTGGCGCGCTGCATAAGATCGGCAACCTCGGGCATTTCCTTTTCTGTTGCGCGCAAAGAATCTTGCATCTTGGCCATCTTGGCCGCTGCCTCGTCAGGCGCCACTTTCAGCAGCACACCCAGGTTCGCGGCGGATACGCCCAAACCGCCCAGCACTGCCTGGGCTGTCATACCTTCTTTGCGCAGCACAGTGAACATCTTGGTGAAGTCTGCCGTCGTGCCCGGCAACCTGTCACCCAGCTTGTTAGCCAACGCCAGAATGTGCTCGTATTCAGGCACCACGCTGCCGTCAGCCTGCATAAAAGAGACTTTCAGCTGCGACTGCGCATCCTCTGCATCGGCATAGGTGTTTACCGCTGGCATCAGGGTGGACTTGATCTTTTGGCCCGCCATCATTCCGCCTGCAGCTGTGGCGCCCCACATGCCTAGTTTGGTCATAGTCGTGGCGTGCTTATCCCGAAGCGCTGCCAGCCGTTCTTCGACTTGGCGCTGCTGCTCAAACTTGCGCTTTTGTGCATCGAGCTGGGTGTTGGTGGCCGCGATGTCGCTGGCCAGCTTGGTTTGGGCGAGTGACACCTTCCCCAAGCCCAATGCATTTACCTCAGTGCGCAACCGCATGACAGCGGCGCGTTGGCGCTCGTAGGCAGTGGCTTGCTGGGCAATCTCGCGCTGCTTGTCCGCCATCTGCTTTTTGCTGGCAGTCCCCTGCGCACGCATAGCAGCCATCTGCTCATTGAGGACGCGCAGTTTGTCGCGCTCTTGAATGAGCGCGGGCTTGGAGTTTTCTAACTTTTGAAGCAGGCGCTGCTGCGATTGAAGTCGCTTTAGAGCGGCTTCCGTTTCGCCGATTGCGCTGGAGGTAGCTTTACTACCCACCGCCATTTTTCGCAATGGCCCGGTGACCTTGTCAACTGCGGCCAGCAGAACTTCGAGACGCAGCTTATCAACCATGACGCCCCCTGGGCGCCATGCCGGTAGTTATTGCTTGTTTTGAACTGCGCGGTCGTAGTCGCGCACCAGCGCGTCGATGCGCTCGGCTTCGGCAAGATCGCGCAACTGCGCAGCCGAAGGCGCAGAGGCATTGGAATGGCTGTCTGCCTGGTAGCCATTGGCTCGCATTACGCGATTCATCACCGCCCCGCCAGCCAAGCCCGAAAAGTACATAAACATGAAAGCACCACCGAGCAATATCAAGATGCCCAGTACTGCCAATGTAAATATGATGAATCCGCTCATAGCGTGGCATCTTAACCCTTTCTCTCTGGCGGCGCGTTAATGGCGTTGTGCCGCTCCACCGCAAGGCGCCGCCAGCTCAGCAGCTCGCCCAGCTCCATTCGCTCCAACTGGTCAAGCGGCCAGTTAAATAAAAACGCTATGTCGGCAATGGCGTCCTCTACGCTTGGGCTTGATCCATGACCGACGTCGGCACCAAAAAACCGGCCACCCCCATGGCGCAAGCAACCAAGTCAGCCGGATCGAGGTTGTCGATATCAGGTTTGGTGAGGGTGGGCACCGTAATGCGTGGCAGCAATTTGGCAAGCGTGTCCACATCCATCTGCAGCACATCAGGGATGAGCAGGCCACGCAAATCAGCGGTGCGGGGCTTCATCAGCTGAATGCTCGCAATGAGGGTATCGCCGCGCTTCACAGGTTCTTGCAGCATGACGGTGGCGCACTTGCGGCCATTGACGGCGGTATCGGTTTGCTCAGCTGTTTGCATGTTCTATCTCCGGGGTATCAAAAAGACAGCGGGCGCACGGTGTGATGCGCGGCCCGCTGTAGGAACTGGGCGGCCCTGTCCCGAGGCACGCCCAGAAGCTTGGCAAAGCTGCGTTGGGTTGCAGGCTTAGATACCCAGCGCCGCGCGCACGGCGGCCTGGTTGTCTACACCATCAATTAATTCGATCATGTTCACAAAATCGATTTCGACAATGGTCTGGCCATTCAGCACTTCCTTGTAGTAGCTCAGCTCCATCTTGTAGGTGTGTTCGGTGGCTTCGCCCACCTTGGCCGATCCCTTGTCGATTTCGCTGATGCGGCCGCGTGCGACGATTTCCACCACATCCACCTGGCCGGTGTCTTCGTTGTCGATGGCGCCGGCAAAGCGCAGCATGGTGGCGTCATGGCGGCCGGCGCCAAAGCCGCTATGGCTGCCGTCAGCCCAGCCGGCCATCTTGTATTCCATGGACAGGGCGTCCATGCCAAAGTCCTGTTTCACCGGGCCGCCCATACCGCCAGCTTGGTAAGCCTCCATCTTGCGCGTGAGAACAGCCGGGGTTAGCTCGGGCACCTGGCCCAGGTAGCTGATACCGTCTTTGAAAACAGCAAAGTTTTTGAGTTTGCGTGGCAATGCCATGGTGTTGCGTCCTTATGCGTGGTGGCGTTGTGGCGTAGTGGGTGCGCTTACAGACCGGTGGCCACGCGCTGGGCAAAGTCGCCCCAATACTTGTCGGTGTGGCGCTGGGTAAAGCCCAAGTCCTCCAGCGGCGGGATAGGCGTGTAGTCGTAGTCAATGATCAGCTTGCCCACCTTCAAAGTCTCGGTGGTGTTGACCTCCATATCGAGCCACGCAGATCCGCCCAGGATGTAGCCCATGCTCTTGAGGCTGCGCAGTCGGCTGTTGATGCCTTCGAGAATGTCTTTGGCCAAGCTCGGGTGCATGGGCTTGTCCACCGCCCAGAAGTGGCCCTCGGCCATGGTGTCGGCCAGCACATGCGCGGTACGCACAGCGCTTTCAAAGGTGAACTCGGGTTCAATCGAGCAGGTACGGCTACCCCACAGGCGGTAGCCATCCTGCGCGATCCAGGTGGTCACCTTGCCTTCGTTGAGCAGGTCGGTATCGGTGGCCGTGCTTTGCAGATCAAAGAAAACAGCATGCTCCAGGCCAGCGATGCCGTTGAGCGGCACATTAGAAACGGTTTTTTGCCAGCCTTGCTCGGTGTCGATCTTGGCGCGGGCGCCCATCGCAAAGGCCACGGCAGGCACCACCACATTGGCTTTGGCAGCAGTATTCCAGCGCATCACGTTGGGCCAGATCAGCATGGTTTCGCGCTTGCCGAAGCCCTCCGCGTAGGCAATGGCCTCGCTCACATCCTCGCAGCCATCGCAATACACATAGGCCATGGCGCGAAGCTTTTCAGCGGCTGCGGTTAGCGCCTCGGCTACAGGCTTGGTGTCCAGGCCCGGGGCACCCAGGATGCGGGGCTTTACCTTCAGCTGCGATTGCGCATCGAGCAGCGCTTGGATGCCGGTGCGCTTGCCGCCGATGTAGTCGCCCACCACCTTGCTGGTCTGGTCGGCGGCCTTTTCTTCTTCGGTATCGCCCTCGCCCTCTGCCACGCGCACCACGATGATGATGGGGCGCACTTGGTCAGCGATGATGGCCAGCGCCTGGGACAAGGTGCCAGTGCTGCCCGCTGCTGCCTGGGCCTTGCTGATGCTGCTGAACAGCACGGGCTTGTCCAGCGGGAAAACTGCCGGGTCTGCATCGGGGCCGGTGGCCACCAAGCCAATGACCGCGGTCGATGGAATGCGCAGCTCAGCGGTGCCGCCCGAGACTTCGACAACGCGCACGCCGTGGTGGTAATTGGCCAGGTTTCCTGTTGCCATATTCGGATACTCCAAAGGGTGGATGGGTGCGCAAGCCGGTGCATGGGCGCGCTTGATTTCTCTGTAGCCGTCAGTGTCTGCCGCGCGCGCGTGAAACTCCAGCAGCGGGCGCTGTGGCTGCGCCAGGCACAAAAAAACCCGCCTGGGCGGGTTGTGTGTATGGGGTGGGAAGCGCGCCTAAATCTCGGCGGCCACCACGCGCAGGCCAGCAAAGCGCATGTGCTTTTCAGGGGGCAAGCTGCTGTTGATCATTTCCGACGTCACGATCCAAATGCGGGGCTCGGTCATCGTGATGGTGAACGTGGCGCGGCCCGCTTCAAAAAGCACCCGTTTGGGGTACACACGGCCATCCACGCTGGTAATGGGCAAATCAAATGCTTCGTTCACCGGGTAGAGCTGGCCGCCCACCTCCATGCGCACGGTGATTGCCAGCACGGCGCCCACTACGGTGCGCACCTCCGCGAAGTTATCCGCAATGATCGTGTGCGGGTTGCTGCCAGCATCGGCGGTGATGTTCTCCACCACGATGGCGGGGCGCTGGTCGGCCTGGGCCACCACCAGCATCCACTTGCTACCCGTCCACTTTTGGCCCAGGCGGGATTCGTTTGCCTCCAAAAGGACGGCGTTGGCTGGTTGCGGGGTGAGCGCTGGACTGTACAGGCCCTCTACGTCACAAATACCTGCAGTATTTATAAAAGCATATTTCTGCATCAGTTGCTTTCAACAACAACAAAGAAAACGTTTTGTCCCGAGCCAGGATTACCCATGAACGCTTCGACCCGTACAACGTTGGCGCTAATTAATCGATAGACAGCCTGATAGTTGGAACCACCGTATGTTGCACGCCCCTGGATAACGAAAGCCTTCGCTGGATTCACAGGTGAAATGGTCACATCGCACCACCCTGAGCTGCCCAACCCACCATTACCTAAATTGAACGCGGCAGTAACTGCGATGTTCTGCACGCTCTTTATGGCCACAGCATTGATGCCGCCAACAGCCGCTGAAACGTGCGCCTTGACGTTATCCCGCGCTGCGTTGGTCGTTGCGTTGACGTTATCCCGCGCGTTGGTAACGTCCGTTCGGATGGCATTGGCCGTCCCCTGTACCCCTGCGATGTTGGTAATTGCCGCGCCCAGGCTGGTGGCAAGTTCTCCCAGCTTTGCAAGGGCTTGAACCAATAAAGAAGTGCTCATGCTGCCTCCTCTGTTGCGGCAGTGCTTTCCAGCCGCCCATTGTTGTAGGTCATGGTCTCGGTGCGCTTGCGCCCGTCGTAGGTGGTAACCACGGTTTTGACGTTCCCGGCCGCGTCGTAGCTGATGGTGGTGACCGCTTGTTTTGCGTCCAGCATCTCGGTGACCACAGAAACGCGCCCGCTTGGGTCATAGGCGATGCTGGTGGTGCTTGGGCCATTGGCCGGCCCCAGCTTCATATCGGCCCGCGCCAGGGTGATGCTGACGCCGGATTTGCCATTTACAGACTGCACGCGCGCGGCACCCATTTCATTGATGGCCAGCTGGAGCGCATCAAGCGCCCCGTCTACCTCCTGCGCTCCGGCCTTGTTGTCGATCAGTTCGCGCAGCCCGTTAAGCGCGTTGTCTACGGCGCGGCCCAGCGCCCGCAAGCGCTCCACATCCACCGACAGCGGGTTGCCCGCATAGGGCAGCTCCAGCCCGAAAAAATCTGTAGTGTCTTCTTGGAATTCCATGACTCCCCCTTACAGAATCACAGCGCGCAGATTGCGCACACGGGGCCGGGCACTGGTCGTGCCAGACAGGCGAAGGCGCAAGCGCAGGGACGCGCCGCCTAGGGCAGTCTTCTTGTGCGTCATCTCCACCGTGCCAGCCGTTTGCGGGCTGCTGCTGTCAAAGGGCACCTGCACCCAGGTGGCGCCGTTGTCCTGGCTGTAGTCCACCAGCACGCCCGAGCCGCCCGGCAGGTCAGCTTCATAGATCACAGTGACTGCAGAGCCACCGTCCAACGAGATGGCCGGCGTAACGTAGGTGCCCGTGGTCAAAAGGCTCCCCATCACCAGCACAGTGCCTTCCTCCAGCACGGGTGCCAGGCCAGTTTCTGCGCGGCGTAGAGTGGCCTCAACCTGCACGCTACCGGTATGGGGGGCAGCAAGCTGGATCGGCTGGGCCACATCCACACCGTGGGTATTCAAGAGCTTGCCGGCCGCATCGAGCAGCTTCAATTGGTAGCTGACCCGCGCTTCTGGCGCAGGCTGAATCGCCCCCGCGTTCACCGTCAAATTGGTGGCGTTCACCACATCCTGCTTGCCGATAACGAAGGTCTGCGCGGTTTGCTTGTACTGCACGGCCAGCAGCTCAAAGCGCAAAAAGCGGTTGGGGTATTTGGTCGTCACCCCTGATTCGCTGGTGTGCAGCAAGGCGCCGATTTCAGCCGGTGGCTGGGTGACATAGCCACCTCCCAGATTTACGTCGCCCACCTGGGCCACATAGGGCGCGGTGTCGGTATCGGCTGCGCTGATGGTCAGCGCGTAGCGGGCGCCTGCCTGCAGCAGAACCGGCGCGGGCCAGGTCACCAGCGTGGCGGCATTGATGTTGATCTGGGCCGCATCCAATCGCAGCGAAGCCAACTCAGTTTTTGGCAGGCCGTCTTCATCGGCAGGGCCAATGCTCACCAACACCGCCCCGCCCTTTTTGGCAAAGAACAGATTGGCGCCCGAATACTGCTCGGTGCTTGGCTGGGTGATGATTTGAGTAAGTGCGTTATACGACATAGTTCACCGTTCCATAGCCCATGGCCGCTGTGATAAAGCTGGCCCGATAGAGGTAACTGACCTTTAGCTGGATGGTGGCTGACCCGGTAAAGCTGGCCATGCCAAACGATCCGTTCTCGCCATCAATCCGCACGCTTTTGGTGCCCACATTGATCCCTGGCGGCACTTTGAAAGTGCCCTGCACCACACCTTGCGCATTCGCAATCGGCGTCTGGCCCATGGCGTTTTTGAGTGCCACTGGCTTACCGTCAAAGGTGCAGGACTTGACCGGCTCCAGCGCATCAAAGCCCGCTACCGTCATCGACACATCGATTTCGCGCAGGTAGATGCCGCTGGTGTCCACCAGGGACGGATCTACGATCTTGTCAAAGCCCTGCTGCACCAACTCGGCCACGCTGGGCCGCTTCTCGTAATAGGTGGACTCCGAGTAAAAGAACTCAGGAATGCTGCGCGGATACTGCATCGTGCTGGCCACGGCCCAGCGGTCGATGGGCGGGGCCAGCGTGACGGTGGCCGGCAGTTGGCCCGGCGCGATGCTGGGATTGATGGCCATGGAGCGGCTGTAGGCCGACTGGCGCACGCCCACCACAGTGTCAAAGTCCATGGAGTAGCTGCTCTTGCCGTCATCGAGCAGGTACGCGCCGAAGTCTTCAAACAGCTGCAGCGCACCGCCGCTGATGTGGGCGGTCTGCTCCAGCCCTTGGTCGCGCATGCTGTCATCGAGCATGGGGTCAGCAAAATAGCCTTTTTTCAAACCGCTGTAGCGCCCGTTCACATCGGTGGCTAGGCGCAGCTCTGCCAGGTCGAATTCAATGGCATCAATGCGCCGGCCCTGGGCCATTTGCGCATCCACCGTAACGATGCGCGCGCCATCCTGGCTAAGGCGGCGCGTACCGCTCACCCAGCTTTGATAGATGCTGGCCAGCAGCAGCTGGCCTTCTGGCACATCGGGTGCAACGGGCTGCCAGGTGGCTGGCACCCCCTTGATGATGTTGAACACGCCGTTTTCGTCCATAACCAGGCGGTCATAGCGGCGCATGGCGAATTCATAGTTGACGCGGTGCACCGTGCCGTTGATGGGGTTGGCAATCTGGAAGGTGGTGGGCGTCTGATTCAGTGCTGGCTCGGTGCTGATGAACTCAAATTCAACCTCGTACAGGTTGCCCGTAGGCGGCTCAGCGCCCGAAGGGCTCCAATCGATCTGGCCCGCCGTCAGCTTGTAATCGATATCGAACTTGTAAACCGTGGCGCCCAGCTTCACGCTGTTGACCTTGACCACGCTGTTTTCATTCAACGGGTCGGCGCCGCCCACAATCGGGCCACGGTTTACCTGCTGCACCTTTTTGCGCTGTACCTCCACCGTAGCAGGCTGCAGCACAGGGGAGCGGTCAAAGGCAATCGTCTGCAGCTCCTCGCCGCTGGCGGCGTGGGGCTCGTTCTGCACCAGCTGGGTGTTGGGCACAGCGGTATACACCACGGTGCGGTCGCTTGGGCGATTCACCGACAGGCCGCCCACATGCGCCACGCCCGCCTTGACGTTGTAGACCTGATTACCCTCAGCATCATCGTCTTGCATGTAAACCATCATGCCGCTCACCACGTAGGTGCCGGTGCCCGTGCTGGCCTTGTCATAGTCGCGGATGGCCAGGGTAATGGGGTTGTTCGCGCTCAGCGCTTCGCGTGGCTTGACCACCCCGTCTTCAATCGTCCAGACCGGGAAAAAATCACCATCCTGGCCACTGCCGGCCAGGCCCCAGCGGGCAGTCTGTTTGATCCGGTCGGCGCCCGCTTCGTTTTGGCCTTCGCCCTCAGTCGCCGGGTTGTAGAGGCGCGGATCATCCACCGCTGTCATCGTCTCCGTCTTGCGGAAGGTGCCTACGTATTGCAAGCCCACCAGCGGCACGGCAATGGCGGCGGCAGGCACATCGAGCATGCGGCCTGCGATGTAGATGCGGCCCGCCTCCAAGCTAGCAATGCCGGTGACAGCATCCATAGAGCAGCGCGCACCTGGGCCGATGATGTCCCCATCGGCATACATGCTGTCGGACAGTTTGCGCAGCTCATGCTGCTGAATGGCTTGGTCATCATTCAGCTCACGGGATTGCAAAATGCGGTCAGCGTGGTATTCCACGCTCACAAAGCCGTCAGCCGGATCAAAGGTTTTGTAAATGGTCATTGCAAGGCCTTTGGATTACAGGGGCAGCACCGCTTCTTCGTAGGCCTTTTGGCCCTCGCGCGTTGCTTTGCTGCGGTAGGTCAGGTGGTAGATAAAGCCAGCGTCCTGCACCTGCTCGGGTTTCAGGTAGCGCTGACCCGCTGGCACGCCAGCCTTGGCCACGGTGCCAAAGAACAGGCCGCATTCGCGGATCTCTTCGTTCAGGGCGTCATCGGTGGAAAACTCGGCGCGCAGGTACAGGTAAGGCGTGGGGTCGGCGCTGAACTTGTAAAACTGCTTGTCGTCCATCTCCACATCAAAGTCCACCTCGGTGGCGGGCACCACATAGCGCACGATGGTGGCCAGGCGCCGGCCCACCTCGGCCAGCAAGGTGGTGCGATTGCTGGGCACGGCGGGCGGCACCGGCCAAGCGCCATCGCCCCGGCCCCACGCAAAGTGGGCGGTCATGGCGGCCAGGGACTTGGCCAGTGCGATGCGGCCAGCGTCTTGCAGGACAGCGACTGTCATGGTGTGTTTTCCTCGGTGAATTTGGTTGCGATTTCAGACTCTTGCCAGGCGTGGCCATCCCAATAACCCGTCCAAGTGCGGGCACTGACGGTGCGTGGTACCACGGCGCAATAGGTTTCGGCCCGCATCTGCTGGGGTTGCGCGTTGCGGGCAGCGGCGGTAATTGCATAGGCCGGGCCAAAGCCTGTTTTTGGAAGCAGCCGGACATAGGCCGGCGTGTTTGGGGCTTCCACGATGGTGGGTATCAGGCGCGGCGCCTTGCGCAAGCGGCTGTCGAGCCGCCAAGAGTCCAGGCGAAGCACATCCCTTCGGCGGGTTCGCAGGCTCCAGCCAATGGTGCACAGCGCACGCACCTGGCCGTTCTTGGGGCGCTGCCCCACGGCGTTGAAATACTGGCCCTGGCTGCCCAAGACAATCTCGCCGCCCAGATCGATGGGCACACCGCTGTCGCTGTCGAGCATGCCGCTGTCCAGGCGCGGGCGATTGTCCAGCCGGATGCGGCGCAGGTCATAGCGGTGGAACAGGCGGTAAAACTTCACATGCAGCGGGATGCTGGCCCGCACCATGTAGGCGATGTGCTGCATATCGGCAATGGAGACTTCGCGGCCCGGGCTGATGTGCAGGCGCGCGCCGTCTTCTTCAATCCGCACGCCGGAGTAGCCCAGCCAGCCCATGGCCCGCTTGACGGCGGCAGCGCTGCCACGCTCACGCAGCCAGGGCAGGCCCTTGGCCAGCAGCTCGCGCGGGTCGGAAAAGTAGCGGTCAAACTGACCCAGCTGCCATTGCGCCGCCACCCAGGGCAGCAGCGCATCAGGATCGGCGGCGGGCTCGGCTTGGTCGGCCAGGCTGCCCCAATCTGCAGGCAGGTTGCCATCAATAGCCCGCTCCAGCAGGCTGGCGTTTGGTGGCAGCACGCTGCGGTGCCGCTGGACGACTTTGGGGCCGGCCATGGTTATGCCACTCCCATATCCACGAGCAGCACCTGGCCCAGGGTCGGGAAATAGCCCACGGGAATGACGGTTACCTCGGCAGGCGCGGTGCTGTCTGGATATTCAACCCGCGCCACGCCATCCACATGCAGCAGCGTGGTGATGTAGCTGCGCGCCACGGTGGTGCCCAGGTCGGCCATGTTGGCAAAGGCATCCTGCAGCCGGGTCTGCAGCAGTTGCTGCAGGTTGGCCGGGGCATTGCGGGTGCGGTAGATGTTGGCGGTGATGTTGACGGCCTTTGGCTGGGCCACGGCCACCGTGATGGGCACACCCAGCATGCGCCCGCTGTCGCTGTTAAGCACAGCAGTGACAGCCGCCAGCGTGGCAGCGGCCTGCGCCTGGTCTTGGCACCACAGCTGCAGCAGCACCTTGCCAGCCAGCGGGCTGTTGGCCATGGCGGCGCGAACGTTCAGGCTGGCGGTCATCGCCTGAAACTCGTAGTACTCCCGCGTGCCCTGGCTGGCCAGCGCCGCAATGCGCAGCTGCACACGGGTGCGCAGCCGGGCGTCTGCCTCGCCATCCATGCGCGTGACGCCCACCAGGGCCGCGATGTGGTCGAGGTCGGCGCCCCTGGCAAAGGCCAGCAGGTGGGCACGGGCGGCATCGTTGACGCGCGCACGGTAGGCCATTTCTCGCATGGCAAAGGATTCCAGCAGCTTGGTCAGCGGCTCGCTCTCCAGGGCCAGCACATCGTCTACAGCGGGCAGGTGCGGGCGCAGCAGGTTGGCCAGGTCGGCTTTGCTGGTGGCCAGAATCGTTTCGTAGTTGAGGGCTTCAACTACGGCGGGCGCGGGCAGCGTGGCGAGATCGATCATGCGGACGCCCCCCAGGCAATGGGCACCGACAGGCGCAGCGGCTGGCTTGCGCCAAAGTCGCTGTTGTAGGCGCCCAAAATTTGATACTCGGCATAGCCGGGGCGGCTTGGGTCACGCAGGCTTTTGATCTGCTTGACCTCAATGCGCGGCTCCCATCGCATCAGCGCCGATTGGATGGCAGAGAAAACGCGGGTCTGCGCAAGCAGGTTGTCGGGCTGGTCGACCAGCGCCTGCAGCAGGCTGCCATAGTCGCGGCGCATCACCCGGCTGCCAATGGGCGTGGTCAGGATGTCCATCACCGATTGGCGCAGGTGGCTGATGGCATCCATGCGGGTGCCGGTCTGGGCGTTCATCATGCTGGCACCGGCCCTTCCGTCAATGCTTGGCCCTTTTGGACGCCCTTGTGCGGGTGGTTCACCAGGCTGATGCCCTGGGCGATCACATCGACGTTGGCAGTGATCTTGTCAGGGCCAATGCTGAGCGTGGCGCCACCGGCCTGCAAGGTAATGTTGCCCTGCCCGATGGTGATGCTGCTGTCCTCTGCCACTTCAAAGCGCACGCGCTTGTCCATGTGCAACAGGTGTTCGCCCTTGGCGGTTTCGCTGTAGTCCTGTTTGCTGAACTGGGTGCGGCAGGTGTCAGCCTGCTTGCTGGGCGCGGCCATGCGGTCGCTGTACACGCCCAGCAGCACGCAGCCCTGGCCCATGTCGCCGCCCGTGGCCAGCACCATGCACTGCTCGCCCTTGACAGGCGGCCACCACTGGCTGCCCTTCTCGCCTGCGGCACGGCCCGTAAACCATGGCAGCCAATCGGTTTCGTTGTCGCCGGTCTTGACGCGGCAGCGCGCGGCGCCCAGGTCAACAGCCGCAATCGTGCCCAGGCGCGCCACGTTGGCGAGTTGGCGGGCAAGCTCTAGCGGGTTGGTGTCTGGGCTGGTGTTTGGGGGCATGCGGCCAGTGTCGGCCGCGCGCGCGCGGAAGGCCAGCAGCGGGCGCTGTGGCTGCGCCTCGCACATTTTTTGCAGCGGGTGGCCGCTACTTGCTCAGGTAGTCCAGCAGGTATTCGCGCAGCCAATCGGTGTCATCTTTGCTGATGCCGATCAGCTCGCGGGCTGGGTAGTCGTAGCTTGGGCCGCCAGGGTTCACCAGATCGGTTTCGCCGTAGTGATGCACGCGGGCAATGCGCTGGGCGCGGCCCACGAACTCCACCACCGCCGCGTTGCCGCCCTCGCTGCGCGCCCTGATGTTGCGCTGCATGCGCAGCTTGGCAAACATGGGCTTGCGCTGCTGGGCCTGTTGGCGCACCTGGGCGCGCTTGCTGCGCAATGCGCCGCTGGGGGCCTTGCGCGGTGTCCAGGCGTTGCCATCGGGGTCAGTCTGGGCGCGCATGCGCTGGGTGTTGGCCGTGCGCAGCTTGCGCGCAATGTCCACCGCCAGGCGCCGGCGTGCGGTGCCGTCGAGCTTGGCCAGCAGGTGGCCGGCCCAGTCTTCAATGGCGCGAAAGTCTGCCATGGGCTACAGCACAAACCGCGCTTCTTCGGGCGGGGCGGGAATGTCCCATTCGGCCAGCAGCTGGTCTTTAAGCCACAGCTCCCAATGCTCGGGCAGGCGGTTGGTGCCCACCACCTGGGGCTCGGCGGGGTGGTCGCAAATCAGGCGCGTGGGGTGGATGGGGTCGGCGGTGACAATCACGCGCTCGGTGACGGGCACACGAATGCCGATATCGGCGCCGGCAGTGTTGAGCGGCTCCACCTGGAACTGCAGGCCGGCGGCCTGGCTGGTGGGGTTGAGCAGCAGCTCGGGCTGGTGGACGCGCAGCCAGGCGATCAGCGGCACAAACAGTGCATCGGTGTGCCCGGTGAAGTCCAGCACCGTAACTTCAATGGTGTAGGCGTACTCAAACGATAGGCTCTTAGCCATCGTCGTCACGGCCTGGCCCGAGCTGGCCAGGACTATGAGGTTTTCAGGGTTGGCCTTGAGGTCAGGGACTGCGGCCTCAATGAGATTGCGCAGGCTTTGCAGCTTCCACATGCTATTCGTCCTTAGGTGGGCCGGCGTTGATCATGTCCGCTACCGTTTGGTAGGCTCTTTCGCAGGCCAGGCCTCGGACTCGGCACTGGTCAGCTTGGCCCGCGTAGATTCCCGCTCGTTCATCAAGTCTTGCGTGCAGGTCGGCAAGCACTCCGATGGCGGCGGCAGTTGCTTGGCGCTCGCCGTCAGTGCTGGCACGCCTGGCCACACCTTGCCAATAACCGATGCTGTCGGTGTAGGTTCGCTGGTCGCGCAAGCGGCTAGTGCGCTCGCGGCCAGCAAGATCAGACAGCGCCTCAATCTTTGCATTGGTTTCCCCTTCTTGCGTTTGAATCTGTTGCGCAAGCGCGCGGCCCGCAGTGTCCACGGCTGCGCGGTAGCGGTCGAGCGCTTCATAGGCCTTGGCATTGGCCTGCGCGATGCCGGTCAGCGTGTCGGCGTGCTGCAGCCGCAGCTTGCTGATGCGGTTTTGCTGCACCAGGCCCACCACCAGGACCAGCACTACCAGCCCGGCCACGATGGCCGCCATGGATAGATCCAGCATTCCGCGTTGTTGCTTCATAGCTTGAGGTCTTTCAGGCACATGGCCATTTCTCGATCACGGCGCAAGGCAAGGCCGCGCAGCTTGCGCCCCTTTGCCATTGCCCAGTTCGACAGTTGGCGGCAGGCCGCCGCCACATCGCCGCCGCGCAGCAGGAGCAGCATGGTGCTGTGGTTGCCGCTTTTCAGGTACACAAAGCCATCCTTTACGCCTGGCGCACCGGGGCCGTTGTTGTAGATGAATGAGAGGAACGCGGCTACGCTGGTGGCCGGCATGCTGTCGCGCACCTCAGCGGGCACCCAGCGCTCAAAGATCTGCCAGGCCTCCTGTATCCCCTGCAGGGTGAGTGCATCGCATTCGGCATTCGTGGCCACATCGCCCAGCTTTACGCCGCGCGTCCAGCCCTCGCAAATGGTGGGGATGGCCACCGGGTCGAGATAGGCAGGCAGCACCCGGCCCTCGTCCACCGGCAAGGTGGTGAGCAGGATGGCCGCAACGGCGCCCGCCACGGCGGTGGCACCCTTGGCAATGATGGTGCCCTTGGGCACGTATGGCAGGGGTCTAGTCATCGGCCAGCCCTCCGAAGTCGGTAACTGGCAGATCGGTCTGCTTGCTGCGCGTGGGCGGCGGGCTGACGATCACCGATGCATCAGGGCTGGGCACGCCGTTCAGCTGCTTGTTGTAAAGCTGGATTTTCAGCTTGTGGATTTCCTCGGCGCGGCGGTTCTCGTCGGCGGCTTGCTTGCGGTCATCGTCGCGCCGGCGCTTTTGAAAGTAGTACTGCACGGCCAGGCCTGCAATGCCGATGCAGGCGCCGATGATCCCAAACACCCATTCGCTGCTAAGCAGGCCCCAGCCCACCAGCGCGCCGCCGCTGGTCAGCGCGGTTTTTCCGCCCGCCGATGCAATGGCCGCATCGCGTGCGGCTTCTTCGATGTTCATTTCTTAGGCCCCTTCCAGCTCCATGCAGTCCATGTGCAGGTAGCAAAGCGGTCGATGGTGTTGGCGTTCAGGACTTCAAATCCATAGTTTTCGGTCTTGGTGCCGCCCCACAGCTTGCTGGTGCGCACCAGCTGCCAGACGCCACCGGCGCAGGCCACGCGGATGCCCATCACCTGGCGGCCGATTTCGGGGTTGCCCCATTCGCCATCCAGCACGGGCAGGCCATCGCTGTAGGCGATGCTCTCCAGCGGCCTGCCCCACTTCTTGGCCAGCCAGGCGCAGCGGTTGCGGATGCCGTTGAAGCTCCAGCGCGGCAGAAAACTGCGCGGGCTGTGGGGCGGCCAGTAGCTCAGGTGCGTGCCATCCTCGCGCACGATGTCTTCGTCTGGGGCAGGCATACGCACATGCCGCCCGTCAATCAGTGCCCAATCAGTGCGGTCGCCGTTCAGGCTGATGTTGTTGTCGTACCAGCGCAGCCAGCGGGGCAATTGCTCAGCCTTGCGGGGCAGCAGCGCGGCGATAAACAGCCACACGATGGGCGCGGTGAGGCCCAGCCAAAAGCGGATCAATGCAGGCTTGCGCGCGCTTTGCAGGCTGGCCAGGGCCTGGGCGTGCAGCTCAGCGGGCACACCGGCTTCGGTCAAATAGGTTTGCAGCTTGTTCATCGTGGTTTCAGTCCCAAAGGTTGATGCGGTCTTGCACGGGCTGCGGGGCCTTGACCAGGCGCACGGGCATGCCCATGGGGATATCCATGGCCACCTTGGCCAGCCCTGGGTTGGCGGCAAGCGTGGCCTCTACGTGGCCCGCTGTGCTGCCCAGGTGGCGATTTACCAGGGCATCGAGCACATCGTTTTGCAGCGCCCGCACGGTGATGGTGTTTTGCGCGCCGGTCATAGCAGCTCGGCAATCACGCGGGGCAAGCCCTGCAGGTCGGCAATGGCGTGGCGGGTGCGGGTGTCGAGGCTGTCTTGCCGGATCTCCAGCGCGCTGCGCACCCGGCTTTCCTTGCCCGCGCCGTCTGGCAGGGTGTCAATGTCGCGGTAGGCGCTGGCCAGCTGCGACTGCACATGCGACTGAATCGCCCTCAGGTAGTGCTTTAGCTTCACGCTGTGGCCGCCCAGCTTGGTGGCGGGCACATCGGCCAGGCTGGCGTAGCCCAGCTCTAGCTGCGCGGCCCGCCAGTCGGCCAGCTCTCTGTTGACACTGAGCATGGCGTCTTCAACGGCCAGCAGCAGGCGGGCCGGCGTCACGGTGCCATCGAGCCGGGCGTCTTCGCGCAGCTTCTCGCACTCCACATCGGGCCACCAGCCGTCATTGGCCACCGATGGCTCGGCGCCCTTGATAGGCGGGTTGGCGACAGCGACAAAGGGCGAATTCACGGTCTCAGGCTTTCAGGGTTAAGAGGTGTGGCGGTGGCCCAGGGCATCAGGCGGTGGCAAATCAATGCTGCCTTTGCCCTGGGGCCGCCACGGTCGCGGGGTGCGAACGGTATGGCGGTTGGGGCGCTACTTTTTAAGGCGCGCTTCCAATCGCTCAATGTCTTTTTTGACGCCTGCACGCAATGGATCAAGCTCCATGGCGCGTTGCAGGTACGGGAGGGCCGCGCCGCACACCTGCAGCGTGCGGCCCTTGGCATCCATGGCAATGTCCTGGCTGTTGGTCTTGCCCAGCAGCGCCCAGCCTGCGGCCTTGTTCAGCTTGGCCTTGATCTGGTCGTGCATGTCGGTTTCGGCGGTCAGCTCCAGCACGCGCTGGGTGACTGCAACGGCATCGGCACCAGCAAGACGGCCAGCCAGTACGGCTTCGGCGATTTCCTCGGCCACTACGCTGGCCATGTCGCGGTTGTAGTTGTCGGGCGGGTTGATGCCGCTGGCCAGAGCGTATTCGGCCAGGAGCATGGCGCGCGAATAGTCGCCCGCGTCAATGGCCCAGATCAGGATGGTGGCCACCACTTCGTCTTGCGTGCCTGGCTTGGTGTCAAACACCCCGGCCAGGTAGGCGTCATATTCGGGCAGCATGGCGCGCTTGGCTTCGGCCTTGCGCTCATTGCTCTTGAGGTCTTTCAGCGCAATGCGGTGTTGGTGCAACTGGACAAGCTGCAGTTCGTAGGCGGTGCCGATGGTCTGGCCGTAGGCGTCGGCGGCACTGCCAGCGCTGGCCGCCAGGGCAGCCATGGTGCGCATGTAGTGCGCTTGGGCTGGTGTCTGTCGCATGTGGATGTTCCCCGCTTGGTGTTGGTGGGCACCGGCCCGCTAAAGAGCGGCCTATTTTTTTAGCCGCCGATGGCAGGCCGGTGCGCTGGGCTTAGGCCAGTTCGATGTTTTCGACCAGGCAGGCCTTTTCCAGGTTCTCGATCACGAATGCGTCGTTGGACGATTCAAACGTGGCGATGCGGTCTTTCTCGGGCTGGTCTTTGACCATGCGCCGGCGTGCGCTGGCCTGGTAGTAGATCGACAGGTTGTCCAGGCTGGTGATCAGCACGGCCTTGGGCGGGAAGTAAGGCACGGTGACAGCCTGCAGGCCGCCCAGGCGCTTTTGGCTGACCACCAGGCTGCCGGCCAGCATCTCGGTGGGGGCGTTCTGGCCGTCAACGATGGGAAACAGCTTGTCATGCATCAGGTCGCGGCCCACGATGGCCACCAGATCGGCGTTTTCCGAGAACATGGCGCCGATCAGCGAATGGCGAGCGTCGTACACCAGCCCGTCCAGGCTTGCATAGTCGGCGTCGGCCAGCTTCTTGCCAGCGGCATCGACCCCCACCTTGACCGTGCCCGCCGTCTGGCCGCCCGTCATCACACCGGCTGGGCGGTTCTCGCGCAGGTCTTGCAGCCAGCCCTTGTTAACGTCCTGCAGCAGCGGGTTGGCCACGCGGTTGGTGGTCGCCGCCGCGCTGGTGCCGTTGAATCCGATCATGATGCGGTCGAGCGCACACTGCTGGATGATGGCGCCCGAAAGCAGCTTTTGGAAGTTCGGGAACTTGGCCCACATGTCCAGCTTGGCGTAGCGGATAGCGGTGTCGTAGTTGGTCTGCACAGCCAGGTACTTGTGGCTGTTCATGTCCGACACATCGGTAGGCTTGCGCTCATCGTTGCCGCTGGTGTCGGTGCGGCTCGCAATGGGGCCATTCACGCCCAGGCCCAGGCGCTCGCCCATCATTTCATCCACGGGGGCGATGTTGATCTTGCCCAGGAACGAGCTGGACTCTTGAATGCGCTGCTCCAATGTTTGCTGCACGCTGGGCGCGATGGCGAACTTGACGGCGGCGTTTGCCACGTTGGACAGCGCGGCTTGCTGTGCCACGTAGGCGGTGAATTTCAGGCGGGTTTCGTTGCGCATGATTGCGTCCCTATAAAAACTGGTGTCGGTTGTTGGTGAGAGCGTCTATTGAGCGGCTGTAACTTGCTTAGCAGTCGGCCAGCTCTGAGGCATCCTTGCCGGTGGCAGGTGGGCGCTGTCCGCTGTGGTTCTCGGTGCCTTCGAGCTTGGTTTTCAGGGTGGCGAAGTCCTTTTTGAGGTCTGCCAGCTCGGTGCCTTGTTTGCTGAACTTTTCGTCAAGGTCAGCCTGCACCTTGGCGCCATGCTCAATGGCCTCTTGCGCAGCGGTCATCACCTCCAGCACCTGGCCGCTCATGGCGTTGTGCTTGGCATCGGATTTCTTGCTGTTGTCCGAAAACTTAGCCAGCAAGCTCTTGAATTTCGCGCTCAAGCCGTCACCCTTGCCGTCGTCGACCGCTGGCTTGTCGTCGCTGGGTTCGTCTTCGCCTTCGATCTGGAGCTTGGCTTCTTCGTTTGCCGTGAAGAAAAGCGCTCCGCCTCCCTTGTCATTGCGGCTGAACTTCAAGGCCTGCGTGCCCACGCTGGAGGGGGAATCAGTGACACCCAGACCCGTGAGATAGGCTTTGCCCGTCTGCGCAAAGTTCGGCCGCACTTCAATGCTCGGATAGATCTTCTGGCCGCGCTTGTTCATGTCCACCAGCGCAGGCAGTGCCTCTACCGTTGCGAACAGTTCCAGGCGGCCATTGTTGGTTTGCAGCTCCACGCTCTGCACATCGCCCAGGGCATTGAATGCGCTGGTGTCGGTAGAGCCACGCTCATGTTCCATCCAGACACGGGCGCCATACATAAGGTCGCGGTTGTAGGTTTCAGCGATGTCATGCAGCCATTCGGGCTTGATGACGCGGCCATCGACGGTTGGGCCAGCGGTGGCCACGCGGAATTTGGCTGTTTTCATGGTGCGGCTGATAAGCGGTTGTTGATCTATCGCTATGTTCCGCGCACCCTGTTTTTGTAGCAATCTCCGCGCGCTGTGGCTGCGTCTCAGACAATTTGCACTTGTCGATTTCCGCGCGCGCGCGGCAGACACTGGCTGAATGAAAGTAGCACCGCAAAAGCCAGACGCCAGCCCAGCCCCTGCCGACACCGCCAGCAGCAGCGCTCCTGCGCGTGCCGTCAAGCGCTTGGCCAAGTCCAAGTTGAGCGGCAAATTCTGGCCACACATCACCACGGTGACGCCCGAGCAGGCGTTTACTGCTGCCGTCCTCAAAGACATTTCGCCCGAGGGCAAGGGGCTGCCGTTTGAACTTGACGCCCTGCCCGCTGGCAAGTGCAGCGCGATCACAGATGGCGGCGCCGGCCAGCGCCGCCACGCCCGTGACCTTTATTGGCAGGGCTGGAAGCTGACCCACATCGCCGAAAAGCTGGGCGTGCCCCGCGCCACGCTTCACGGCTGGCACAAGGCCGAGCGCTGGGCCGATGCCAGCCCCACCCAGCGCGCCGAGGGCGTGACGGAGACGCGCTACGCCCAGCTGGTGGCCAAAGATGAGAAGACGGGCAGCGACTACAAAGAAATTGACTTGCTCGGGCGGCAAATGGAGCGCTTCGCGCGCATCAGCAACTATCGCCAGTCGGGCCGCGAGCGCGATCTAAATCCCAATATCGATGCGCGCAATGCAGTCGCCAAAAAGCAGCCCGTCAAAAACTTCCTGACGCAAGAGCAGATCGAGCAGCTGCACGATGCATTCATTGAATCGTGCTTCAAGTACCAGCTCACTTGGTGGCAGAACAGCCACCAGCGCACACGACAGATCCTTAAAAGCCGCCAGATCGGCGCCACTTGGTACTTTGCCCGCGAAGCGCTGATTGATGCGCTGGAGACGGGGCGCAATCAGATCTTCTTGTCAGCCAGCAAGGCGCAGGCGCACATCTTCAAGCAGTACATCCAGGCGTTTGTCTTTGAGGTCTGCCAGGTGGAGCTAAAGGGCGATCCCATCGTTTTGGGCAACGGCGCAACCCTCTACTTCTTGGGCAGCAATGCGCGCACCGCGCAGGGCTATCACGGAAATTTCTACTTTGATGAGTACTTCTGGACAGCTGACTTTGAGCGCCTGAACAAGGTGGCCAGCGGCATGGCCATGCACAAGAAATGGCGCAAAACCTATTTCAGCACGCCATCGAGCATCCAGCACGCCGCCTATGTGCTGTGGAGCGCCAAGAAGTTTGCGCGCCGGTTCAAAACCGATATCGATATCACCCACGGCAAGCTGGCGGGCGGCTTCACGGGCGAGGACAAGGTGTGGCGCCACATCGTCAACATCTTGGACGCAGAGGCCGGTGGCTGCGATCTTTTCGACATTGACGAGCTGCGGCTGGAGTATTCCGACCCCGAGTTTGAAAACCTGCTGATGTGCGGCTTTGTGGATGACTCCTTTAGCGTCTTCCCACTGACCAACCTGCAGCCCTGCTTGGTGGACAGCTGGGAGGTCTGGAAGGACTTCAAGCCATTCACTCAGCGGCCCTTTGGCTGGCAGCCGGTATGGGTGGGCTATGACCCCAGCCTAAACGGTGACAGCGCGGGCTTGGTGGTGCTGGCCCCGCCTGAGACGCCGGGCGGCCCCCTGCGCGTGCTGTACACCCGCCAGCTGCGCGGCCTGGACTTTGAAGCGCAGGCGGCCGAGATCAAAAAGGTGTGCGACACCTACAACGTGCAGCAGCTCACGATTGACCAAACCAGCATCGGCAATGCCGTCTACCAGCTGGTGGTCAAGTTCTACCCCGCTGCCCGAGGCATCAACTACAGCGTGGAAAGCAAAACCATGCTGGTGATGAAAGCCCTGCAGGTCATCAAGTCCAAGCGCTTGCAGTGGGACGCTGGCAACAAAGAACTGGCCGCCTCATTCATGGCCATCAAACGCGAGATGACCGCCAGTGGTCGCAGCGTGACTTACGCGGCAGGCCGTAGCAAAGACACCGGCCACTCTGATTTGGCATGGGCCTGCATGAATGCGCTCAGCAATGAAGCACTGGAAGTGGGCACCGGCCTGGCCACAACGCAAACGCATTCCTTTATCGAGGTCTATCCGTCATGAGAAAACGCAAACCCGCGCAGCCCCAGCGCACGGCAGCAATGGCCGCCCCATCGCCCGCACCTGCACCAGTGGCGGGCGAGCCGTCCAATGTGCAGGCATTCAGCTTCGGCGAACCCGAGCCCGTGATAGGCGGGCGCAGCGCACTGATGGAGTATGCCGAGTGTGTGCAGAACGGTGAATGGTACGAGCCACCAGTCAGCCTGGCCGCCCTGGCCCGCCTGCTGCGCGTGGGCGCGCACCATGAATCAGCCCTGCGCTGCAAGGTCAACATCCTGGCCAGCACGTTCATCCCCACCCAGTGGCTGAATGCCGCGGACTTCAAGGCCATGGCCTTTAATTTCTGTGTGCTGGGCAACGGCTATCTGGAGTGGCGCGAAAACCAGCTGGGGGACAAGCTGGTACTGCGCCACGCCCTGGCCAAGTACATGCGGGTGGGCATCGAGCCTGGGCGATTCTTTTTCGTGACGGATCTGCAATCGCCGCATGAATTCAAAGCCGGGTCTATCCTGCACCTGCGCGAGCCCGATCTGCATCAGGAAATTTATGGTGTCCCCGGCTACTTGGGCGCCATGCAGTCGGCCCAGCTCAACGAAAGCGCAACGCTGTTCCGGCGCCGCTATTACAACAACGGTTCGCACGCTGGCTTCATCCTGTATGCGACTGACCCAGCACAAAGCCAGGGCGACATTGACGCCCTGCGCAAGCAGCTGACCCAGACGAAGAACGGCGGTAACTTCCGCAACGTCTTCTTCTATGCGCCAGGCGGCAAGAAGGACGGCCTGCAGCTGATCCCAATCAGCGAAGTGGCGGCCAAAGATGACTTCTTGAACATCAAGAACAGCAGCCGCGACGATGTTCTGGCCGCGCACCGCGTGCCGCCGCAGCTGATTGGCATGCTTCCAAACAATACGGGCGGCTTCGGTGATGTTGAAAAGGCTGCGATGGTTTTTGCGCGCAATGAGATCACCACCCTGCAGAGCGACATAGCCGGGTCGATCAACGCACAAGCCGGCCGCGAGGTGGTGCGCTTCAAGCCCTACCAGCTGAGCGAGGGCCAGGCCGCCGAGTAGCGCTACCCGCCGTCTGCCAGCCGGGCACTACGGCCAGCCCGGCCTAGGTCGGCGCCCCAGCACACCCACAGCAGGCCCAGCCCGCGCCGCACGCGCCGCCAGCCACGCACCCAGCCCCACAGGCCCGCCACAGCGCGGGCCTTTTGCATGGGCAGCGCACTCCCTTGCCCACGCCCTGCGCCCGCACCACGGCCCGCAGGCACAGCCACAGGCCCCTGCGCAAGCCCAGGGGGCACCCCCCCCCCTACCCCGCGCCAGGCCCACCCCCTGCATACCCCCGCTGCGCGCGGTCGAGACCCCGCCGCGCCCGCTCGCTTAATAGGTCGCAATCGTCGGCACCGCCGACCATGCTGCAATCCAACACTGGCGGGGCCTAGCAGGGAATTCTCACCTCCTATATAAGTGTCGGGAAACGTCGGGTTTAGCAATGTGGGAAGAACGGTGCCGCGCGGACTAAAGACGCATCTCATCTTCCAGCGATGCCAGCATGTCAGCATGTCAGCATGTCAGCATGTCAGCATGTCAGCATGTCAGCCGGCATGCTAATCGCGGACTTCAAACGATGCGTCGGCAGCGCCGCAAAACAGTCACGCGCACAAACCGTCACGGGACTGACTCCAGCAACTAATTTGCAGTGGTTGGTCTGTTTGCATCAATCAATGCAGCAGCAAACATCGAGAACTCCTTGTCGGCATCGCCTTCTTCATTAAGCGCGGCAAGCAGCGTTGCTCGAACATTTCCGTTTACCGTTCTATAGCAAGCATCCAACGCATTTTGCAATTGCGACAGACGAATAGCTCGCTTTTCGATAAGCTCAGCACGATTTAGGTCGATAGTCGCGATGGTGTTTGCTCCGCGCTCACTTCCAGTCTTATGCCTAACGGATGACCCAAATGCAATAAGGTGCATACTCGGGTCTTCGCTATAAGGATCGACTAGTGGGCATACCGCATCGAACTGATCTTTTTTTGCATTATTGCAACGTGCACAGCAATAACCAAGATTACTCCATTCGAACTCAAGTTCTGGATACATATTTGCCGCTTTGGGGCGAATATGCTCAACATCTCCGAAATAGACATGTGAAACCTGGCTTTCACAATACATACATTTCCCATGCGAAGCACGTAACAATGCGCCTTTATTATCAGGATGCTTGTAGTTTGACTTTAGCGCTTCGGGGTTTGGGCATATTGGACGATGGAGACGCCTCATTTTTGAGCCTCAGCAATCCTTCCCACTGCCTCGGGAAACATTCGAGCAAGACCGGCGTTACTAAGCTCAACACGCAATGCTCTCAGCGAATCAGAAGTCGGGTCAACCTGTGAATGTCTTTCGAGAATTTCAGAAAGTTTCTTCACTGCCCACGGAGGTAATGTTGTGGACACTCCGAGAACCTCGTCGAGCACGTCAACTGCATTCTTTACCTCAGCCCTGAAGTCTAATAAGTGGGAACACACTTTCTTTGAATCACCATAACGAAGTGCATAAACATTCGCATCTTCAACGGAGGTTACTATCAGCGGACTATGAGTTGTGACGATGAATTTTACATGAGGAAACGCCAACAGCAGATTGGGAAGCAGCGTCCGCTGCATGCTTGGGTGAAGGTGGTTCTCAACTTCGTCGATTACTACAGTGAAGGATTCCTTCGCGTCATTATCAAACATGAAGATTTGCCATGCTATGTCTATCAAGGCAGAAATCCCACCAGAGGCGGTTTCAAATAGAAACTCATCAGCGCCGCCATTGCAAGTAAATACTATCTCATAGTCACGAACTTCAAGATCTTCGAATCCAAGGGATTGAGGCAATATTGCCCTAAGAATATCCCGAAAGCCCTCGAAGTTTCTTATTTGCTGAGGATCTGGAGGCATGATGGCTTTTGTCGGACTGCGTACACCATAACCGTTGATAATCCATCCAAGCAGCGTATTCTTCATGAGAAAGCTACTGGGCTCCTGAGAATAGCTTCCCGAGTGCCTGCTCATTTGATTGTGCTGAATTTCATCAAACGCGGCTTGTCGCTCCTTGCGAGTGGTGTTGATCTGGCCTACGCGCCTATAAGAAAATATTTGTCGATGAGACGGAATGTAAAAGAATCTCACATACTGCTGATTGGATACATGCAATTGATACTGAGCTGCATCCGTTTCTGGCACTATGAGCACCCCCGAAGACTTATCGCTGTAAGTTATTTCACCTATTGAACGATCATTGACTTTCTCTTTGCTCGGAGACCTAAACAGGGAGAAGTATTTTAGGGCTTTAGTTTTTAAGTCACTCTTCGGAGTGGCAAGCGATACCGGATGCCACCCTCGGTGCCTCGCCAAGATGGAGAGTATCGTTGTCTTGCCGCTTCCATTTGCACCGGTAATTATGGTTGCTCGTGGATGAAAGTTGATATCTATCTCAGCGAACTGTTGCCAATCATTCAAAGTCAGTCGTTCAAAATCCACGATATTCTCCGTTGAGATTTATTCTAGGCATATAGGGCCTCACCTAGAATTAGCCTAGGCATTCACATGATAGCGGCCCTTAGAACTAATTCAATCCTAGGGGGATCAACAGGTACTCACTTGACTTATTGCGGTTCCTCACAAACGGTGGCTTCTGACGGTATGCCCTCGTCATAACTTGGAACTACCAAAGGCCTGTAACGGTCATCCCAGAGCGCGGCAACAAGCCAGCGGCAGCCTCGGAACCCCTTCCAATCCCTCTCAAGACGTCTGGGATTTCAAAAATCACCGAGAAAACTTGCAAGTTCAAAGAATGCCTAGACTCTCTCAGCTACCTGTGCTTTTTATACAACAAATGCTAGGAAATTGGTACTCGCCGAGACCGTCGAATATTGGCCTGTTTGTTGGCCTGTAGCACTTGAAGGTTTAGCAGAAGCCTTATTTTTAGCCATACTGCGGCGGCCGCCTTCTCCGCCACAGATGACCGATTCAATAGCCTGCAAAGGCTGATGAATCAAAAAAGGCTGCAAGCTTCGGTTTGCAGCCTTTTTCTTTTGTGATTCCGCTTTTAATTCAAAGCATTGATAACGATTTCTCAGTACAGGCGATGGCTAGCCCTCCGAGATTTCGCCATCAAGGCCTATGGTTTTATTTCTTGAACTTTCCCGATTCAGCTTTGGCTTGCTGAAAAACCGGACCCCACAATGGATGACCGCGCTCTGCATCATTCAAATCAAAATGAGGCTCAATTTTGATGAGTTCGGCAAATGTTCTCTTGCATTGGTTGGCATTGTTATTGACACAGTAACTAAACGCCAAATATTTCAAAGATCGCACCTGCAGTTCAGGCCATGCCCTTTTAAAAATCGGTTCCCTGAAAATCTTGATGGCATCAAAATACTGGCCATCATTGTATCTCGATAAACCTTCGGCAAAGCGGCGCTCTACCGCAGTGACGCCAGTGTTGGCTGTATCGGTGTCGCTGGAGATTTGGGCGGCACGCGACTCAGGGGGCTTTGCGGGAGCCATTTCCACCGGCGAAGTTTCCACAACAGGTTGCGGCTCGGTGTTCTGTTGTACCTCGGTGGTTCCGCATGCAGTCAACGCCAACGCGATTCCTGTGATCACGCCAGCACTTGAGACATATTTAACTATAGACATATCAACTCCTATCTAGCTTCACGAACTCAAAATTTATGAGAAATTGTTATATCTTTTTTATCAGACACTTTGATTGATTGAGAGAACTTGGCAAATTCACCATTCTCAATGCTTATATGGTGCTCTCCTTCAGCAAGCCAGATACGCACCACTGGCGGGGAAATACCCTTGTCCTGCCCATCGATAATGACACGTCCCCAGGGCCGCACTGAAAGCTTGATGTAAGCCCCAGGTTTATCCTGTTTCGCTTCTGTCGTAGTTTTTCTCTCAACATCCACAGCCGGATGCGTGGGTGCGCCCTTTGCTGTGTTGGGCCTCGTTTCATTCAAAAGCTGCACTACCGCATTTTGGCTATTCGGGGTTTCAGCGGTCCTGTTGGCTGATACCGGCAGTGCCACAGCACTGGTGCCCTCCGAGACTTTGGGCACTGCGGGAGACAAAGCGATTTCAACTGGTTTTACGGAGTTCGCCCTTTCGGCATCTGCCGCCTCTTGCGGGTTCTGAAGAACGTCTTGGTTCCTCAGCTCCACGCCAGCCACTGGCTGCCGGTTCACTGCGATGGCCTGCGTGTCCGCCCAAGCGCCTGGTGCCACTTGTTCATCCAGGTGGGATGCGTGGGCAGCCATTGCGCCATGTGCACTGCCTGCCCCATCCGCACTGCCCATTTCTGGGGCCACAGATAGGGCCTGCTGCTGGCTGTTATAAGGATCGGTCTGCACAGCCTCATCTGTTTTTAGCGTGGCCTGGCCGGTGTCCGCATAGGTTTTTGGATCGCCTTCTTGGGTCGTCCACCACGACACAAAAGCGCCGACCACCAACAGTCCAGCAGCACTGGCGACGATCCAGGGCCAGCGGCGAGTGGTTCGCATGCTTGCAGGCTTGCCTACCGCCCCTGGGCTTGGGGCTGTGGCCATTGTTGGCAAGCCAGCATTACCCTTGGATGCATCCTTGCCCAGAAGCGTATCGCCGGCTGCTGCATCAGCATGCGCATGGGCGCCTGATGTGCTGAGGTCCGTACCTACCAGAGCATCTCCGGGCTGCGCCGGCGGGTCAGCAGCAACTGCATCCATAACCTCGCTCACCCCCGCAAGCGGGGGCTCAGCGGGCAATGCATCCAAATTGCCTGATGTTGGGTTCAGCGCCACCTGGAAATCGTCGATGGATTGCGGGCGGTGGTTGGGGAATACAGCCAGCGCGTGGTCGATGGCCTGTGCAAACGGGGCAGAGATGGGGTAATCCGCCGAAAGATGGAGCCTTTTGAGCGGGTCTTTTACCAGCCGCGCCACAGACGCCACCGGCGCCTTCCCCGTCACCACAAAATACAGGACTGCACCAACACCGTAGATGTCGGTCCAGGGGCCCTGGCGCATGGATTCATCATCTGCATACTGCTCAATCGGTGCAAATCCCGGCTTGAGGATCACCGTGAGCGCCTGCGTCATATCCCCAATGACCTGCCTTGCAGCGCCAAAATCGAGCAGCATTGGCGCACCCGTGTCGAGCACCATGATGTTGTCGGGCGACAGATCACGGTGGTAATAGTTTTGGGCATGCAAAAGGCGCAGCGCATCCAGAACCGGCGCTATCACCTGCTGCTTAATCCATGGCTCCTGGCTGCGCCTTTCTGGCTCGTCCTGCAGTACCTTGCGCAGCGTTCTGCCCTTGCAGTACTGCATGACCATGTAGGCCGTGCCGTTCTGCTCCCAGAAGCGGTGAATGCGGATCAGCGCGGGGTGCTCAAACTGGGCCAATATGCGTGCCTCGTTGAGAAAGCTCTGCAGGCCGGTCCCGAAGGTGGCGTCGTATTTTTCAAAGCGAGGGCGAACGGTGCCCGCCCCATCCCGAAAGGCAATCGCACCGGGCAGGTACTCCTTGATGGCAACGGTGCGCTGCAAGGAATGGTCGTAAGCCAGATAGACGATCGAGAATCCTCCTTCGCCGACCACGCCCAGGAGCTCAAACTCGCCCATCCGGGTTCCTACCGGAAGGCTCATCGCCGTACCTGCCGTCGGCAGGCCTTCATTCATTTCTGGTTCCATGTACTTCTGTCAAGGGTTGACGATCAAGCCTGGTTTGATCAGCGGACATTGCGGCCAACGAGCCAGGTCATCAGGGTTCCATCCAGTCCGGACTCATAAGAAAATGCTTTGAGCGGGGCGCCTCCTGCAGGGTGGGTCCACCAAAATGAGGGGCAGTCCTTCTCCCGCAGTGACTTGGCCATGTCCGGCCAGGGATACGAGGTGCCTCGCACCACCGGTCGAGTTCGCAGCTCCTCACTATCGACATGGATGTCACCCGCCAGAAGCTCCAGGATCTCGGACCCGGCGGCCGGGACGGCATCTCCCCCCACTGGAAATACGGAACGCCATTGCGCAATGACATGGCCCCAGAGCTCGTCCATGCCGCTTCGGGGCAAGGCTCGCTGGATCGCGGAATGCAGCTGATGCCCCGTCATGTTCAGCAGTGTTGGCAGCTCCATCAGCACCGCTGTTGACGTCATCAGCTCAGACGCAGAAAGCGCATAGGCCACCACAAAGGGGTAGCGGCGCCCTACGCGGTCCACGCTCGGTGCCATGCAGCCCACAATCACTTTGTCACCTCCTGCTATCGCGCGGGGGAGCAGCAGATTCCAGGTGGGTGCCTGTGCCAGCTGCGCCACCCAGGCGTCTCCCAACTGCGAGCGGCCTTGCAGCATCCCGGCCTGCAACCAGTCCTCCAGCGCCACTCTGGTGCGGCTCCTTGGATTGCTCCACACAAAATCACCATGGCTTGGGAGCTTTCCGCCCCAAACCACGTCGATGGATGCTGTGCCTATGAAGCTCACTTTTCTGCACTCCTCGAATATGACGTTGTTCAGAACTGGCTTGGGCAGGCAAATGTCTGCATCTGGGTCAGCCGGAAAGGGTTTTGTACGCTGCTGGTGTGGACTTCAAACACCACTTTTTTGCCACTGACGGTGGCGGTCGCCGTGAAGGAGTCGGCCCTCAGACCCGACGCGAGCGTCAGCTTGTCGAAAAACCGATGCAATGCCCAGCTGCCATCGGTGCTCAGCGCACTTTGGCCTCCCGATTTGTCTGAAATCTGCAGTGACACCTGCTGCCGTCCCCGGGGGCCCGGCCACACCACGCTCTGGCTGATCTGTGGCCCGTGGGCATAGCGAATCACCGTTCCATCCACATCCAGCGCCATGCTCGACACAGAAGGATCCAACTCGACCACCTTGATCTCCAGGCGCAATCTGGGGATCGCGTCCCCGCTTGCGAAAAACACATTCCGGATCACACTGGCTTTTTGGAAGGCGCTGAGCGAGCCATGTCCACCGGTATGGCTTCCATCCATGTTTTTCTTGAAGGTCCAGGTGGTGGTATCGACCATCGGGGCCAGGGTTCGGTTGAAGAAATCGTCCATCAGACCGCCCGGCCCAAACAACCGGGCAAAGTCCTGGGGCGTCACATCCTCCGATGCGCCCCGGTTGAGGGGATAGCGCCCGGCCACTGCCTTGCGGCAAAAATCCCCCACGGTGGCATTGAGGTTCGCGCCAATCTGGCTGCGCACAAGACTCGAGGTCTGCTGGCTGCTCGCCGTGGCAATGCCCCCTAGCATCTGTGCCAATGGAGCAGGTAGCCGCGATGCTTCCGTCCTCAGCCGAATGGCCGCATCCGGCGGTGGTGGCATGCCGCCGGAGCGCACGGCAGCGTCCGTCGCCATCAAGGTTCCGTAGTACTCGTCCAAGGTCTTCATAATGGCATCGATCGGCATGCTGCCAGGGGTCTGCGCGCCTGGGGCACCGACCAGGCGGCGCAAGGGCTCAAAGTAGTGGTCGACGATCAGCTCGTCTTTGTCTTCCTTGCGGCTATGCGCGGCGGGAACGGGGCCAATGACGCGCTCGATGTCGTCACGGGTGTTTTTGATGCCCTTCGTGACCCTGTCCACCACGGTCTGCTGCCCCCGTTCGGCCTCACGCAGCAAGGTGGTCTCTCGCACGACCCCACGCAAGAAAAGAGGCAGCGGAGAATCGGGTGCAGACAGCACGCTCAAGCGCTGAATCGACGCTTGCAATGAACCGCTTGGAATCAGCTGCACATCCTGGATGTACTGTGCCCAGGTCTGCTGGTACTCGCGCAGATAGAGCATGCGCACCTCTCGGACCAGCTTGCCGCGGGCCGCATCGCCAAGCTGCGTCTTGATGCTTGGCGCGGGCAACCCCAGCACCCAGCCTTCGTCGCCTGCCACCTCGGTGACCACGCTGCCAACGGACTTGTCAAACAGATCCCAGTAGCCCTGGTAGGTAAACAGACCGGGAACACCACGGTTCAGCGGCTGGCCCCCTTTGCGAATAAATACATTCGCGGCCTGGGGCCCCGCCACATCCAGGATGTTGAACTCCCTGAGCTCATTGCGTTGCAGGCGGCTGCGCAAACGGTAGTAGGCACGCTGCGCGGTAGACAAGGTGGAAAGCCTGCCACGCACCTGGCTGACCAATGCGTCGTTCAACGGGTATGGCGAGCTGACCACCTTGTCGCTCGAAAACAAAGCGCTCAAATGCCGGTCGATGCTCGCAGCTGTCTTCGGGTCGGCATCGGGCAGTACAAAGCGCTTGAAGTCGCTGCTCATCCATTGCTGCAAAAAGCCAGGCGAGTAATGCGCACTTTGCTGCAGCATCAAATAGGCCTTGAGCGCCTCATACAGGTACTCCAGCGAATCGACCGGGGGATGCTGAAGCTGCGCCTCCAGGCGTTTGGCGACCACCGGTAGCAGGCCGTTATCGAGCATGCGTTGGTATGCCAGCTGCGATGCAGCGGCCACCTTCTCGCCTTGAAAAAGGCCATAGCGGTAATCCAGCGGCGGCTGCGTGATGGGAAACGCGGGCATGTCCCCTATTTCCTTCACCTGGCCCAGTAGCGCCATCAGTCCCGCCAGATCGCCCGCGTTGCTGTTGTAAGCATCCACCGATTGGGAGACCTCATCTGCCTTCAGGCTGACATGGTCGATATAGGCGTTGTTGTTGCCATAGCTGATCAGCCATGCAGACAGCGCAACGACCAGCAGCACCACCGACGCGCCATAGCCTACATAGTTGAGAAACTTGGCCCGGCGCTCCCAGATCAGGTTGCGCCCGGCCAGATGGGATTCGGCAAAAATCACCTTCACCAGCAGGTCGTACAGAAAATAGCTTTTGCCCCCATCCTGGGCGCGGGCCACGGGCACGCTGCCGGCCGAAGAAAAGGCTTTGCGCAAACTGCCCAGTACCCGGTCAAAGACCGTCCCCTCCTGGGTTCCGCTGCTGAAGTACACACCACGCAGCAGGGGCTGGTGCATGATTCGCGATTCGGCAAAAACAAAGTCCACGGCCTTGGCAACCCTGCCGCGCAAACCCGCAAACTGCTGCGGAAAAGCATAGATGTAGTTGCGCCGGCGCTGGTCCATCTCCTGGGCCAGATGCGCATCTTGCACGCTGAACAGCGCTTTTTCCAGCGCAGCCCATTCCTCGCCAAATAGCGCGGGCGTGGGGCGGTTGCTCTTGGCTTTTTCCGAGTATGGAAAGGTAAAACCCCAGACCTGGTTGCGCTGGTCTTTGCTGAAGCCCCCAAAAAACTCATGGAAGCCCGCCAGCAAATCGACTTTGGTGACCCATACATACACGGGCAACTCGATGGCCAGCGCATTCTGCAACTCATTCAAGCGTTCGCGCAGTGCAGTCAGGTGAATGATGAGTTCATCTTCCGAATGGGTCAGCAGATCCGAGGCGCTCAGCGTCAGCATCACGCCATTGATGGGTTGCCGGGGGCGGTATTTTTTCAGAAGGCCCAGAAAGCCCTCCCACTCCCGTTTGTCCACGGATTCATCACTGTCCTGCGTGGTGTAGCGCCCAGCGGTATCAATGACCACCGCCTGGTCCGTGAACCACCAGTCACAGTTGCGTGTGCCGCCAACGCCTTGCAGCGCCGCCTTGCCGTACTGGCCTGCAAGCGGGAAGTCCAGGCCTGAGTTGACCAAGGCGGTGGTCTTGCCAGAACCCGGCGCACCGACGATCACATACCAGGGCAACTCATAGATGAACTTGCTGCCCATGCCGCTGCGCGACTGGCCCTCGACCCGCAGCGACTTGAGTGTTTTGGCCGCCTCTGAAAAACGCCCTTGCAGCTCCACCACCTCATCGCTGGTATCACCGTTTTTGCGCTGCGCGTCCACGGCATCACGAACCTGGCCAATGCGGTCAAGCAGCAAGCTGTTGATATTGCGCCGGCGCCAGAACGACACCAGCAGCCACAGCACATACAGCGCAGCCACAATGCCGATGCACCACCAGCGCATGCGCTCGGGATCCAAGGGCCGGTAATCTGCAAAGGCGAACAATGGCCCGGCAAACCAGATAAAAAATGACAGCGCAACAAGGCCCACCAGCACCCAAAATGTGCGGCTTGCCAAGAAGCCGAAAAACCGTCGTATCCAGTACATCATTGCTGGTCACCTGCAGTTGGTGCCGCAAAAAGAACGACCTCCACCCGCCTGTTGCGGGCGCGTCCTTCTGCGGTTTTGTTATCGGCAACCGGCTGTGCATCACCCATGCCTTGCGCTTGCACACGTTGTGCCACCACGCCACGGCTGCGCAACAACGCCACGACTTGCTCTGCGCGGTCCTTCGACAGCTCATAGTTGGAGGGGTAGCGCGCAGTCCGGATGGGTACGTTGTCGGTATAGCCTGTGACCGTTACATGGCCGCGCTCGGCCACCAGGGCATCCGCTACGCGCTGCAAAACAGGCAGGTAGGCGGGCAGCACGGTGTTGGAGCCCGATGCAAACAGCCCATCCCCACGCAGCACAACCGTGCTGCGATCGGCCTCGTCATGCACGCTGACCAGGCCTTCGCGGATCTCTGGCTCCAGGAACTTGCTGAATCTCGCAGGCCCCGGACGGGGGGTGGCGGCCACAGGCCGGTTCAGCTGCAAACCGCTGATTTTGTTGAAGAGCGCATCCGAGCGCCCCGCCAAGGCGAACGAAAACCAGAAGTAACAGCCCAAGCCGATCAGCGCAGCAAGACAGGCCACTACCCAGACGGGCATCAGCCGCCAACGCTGCGGGCCGCCACCGAGGGCGCCGCGCCAGTGCGGCGAGAGTTGATCATCGCTGCCTACACCCAGGTCGCGCAGAATGGTCCAGAGGCGCTGACGCAAGGTTTCCAACTGCGCGCGGCCGTTATCGACCACACGAAACCGGCCCTCGAGCCCCAGCGAAATGCAGTAATACATCAGCTCGAGCAGCTCGCGGTAATGCTGCGGGTTCTGCGCGAGCTTGGAGAGCAGTTGAAAGAACTTCTCCCCGCCCCAGGTCTCGTTGTGGAACGTGACCAGCAAACTATGGCGCGCCCAAATCCCCGATCCGCCCCAGGGCGTTTGCGCAGCCGATTCATCGATCAGCGTGCAAAGGCAGTAGCGCGCGCCGACAATGGTCTCCGGCAAAACGCCAAGCTCTCGGGCTTTGCGCTCGAAATCGTGCACCTTGCTGATCAGGAACTCCCGCAAGCTGGCGATATCGCTCAGCTGCGCCGTGTTTCTAATCTGCGGCACCAGATTGAGGACCGGATTGGCGGCGACCACCAAAGGGTTGGAGCCACTGACCACGTCAGGCAAGTCCAGCACCAGCGGAGCGTCGCCCGCCAGGGGATGGGGAGAAGACGGCTTGGCACCGGCCTCCCCTGTCTCGGAAAACATCTGGTTGATATTGGACGAAGTGGGATTGGACACTGCTTCCCTTTGTTAAATACTTGGCCACCAGGCTGGCTGCAGCGCGCCACGGCTGCCTGCGTTGCGGCCCATCAGGGCTTGATGGCCCAGAACTCCAGACGCAACCCTGGAAAATCACCCGCCACATGCATCGCAACACCGCCCGAGCGCTCCAGCTGTTCCCAAAGCTCATTGGTGGTATCGAGCTGGAAGTAGTTGTAGTTCGCGTGGTATGGCAGCTCGCGCGGAGCGATGGGCATGGGATGCAGGCGCACCCCCGGCAGATGCAGATTGACCAGGTCGCGAATCTTTTCGACCGGGCCGATCTTGACTTGCGTGGGAAAGCGGGTTCGCACCACATCGGTGGGCAACTCGGCAAATACAGCGAGCACAAAATTGGCCTGCTTGACCAGACCCAGGTCCGGAATCACCCCGACCCGCACCCCGTACTGGCGCTCGTGCAATTCAATCGGTATGGCGTTCTGCTCCAACACCATGGACAGCGAGCGGCGAATGTCATTCACCACCGTGGTGAAGGGCGGGCTCGGCGCATCATGGTCATAGACCGGGTATGCCATTGGCCGGCGATCGTCGCGCGTGAAAGTAGACAGCTCACCGGCCAGCTCCAGCAAATGGCCATACACCCGCTCGGGATGCAATATCTTGTGGTCACGCAGATGGGTGATCTTGGGCTGCCAGCGGTTGATGATGTTCAGCATCATGAAATCACCCACCTCGGCAATGCCTCCCCGCCCGGGCTGCAAAACGCGCTGCGCCAAGGCCTCACCGCGCTGCTGCAGCAAGCCGGCAATATCGTCCACCATGGCATGCAGCAATCGGCTCTGTCCGTAGGCGATCGATGGCTGGATAAAGCGCTCGTCCAGCACCACCGCGCCATCGTTGCGCCTTTCAGCGACATGCACCACACCCAAACGCAACCAGCTGTCCGACATCTCTGACTCGGCGATCAAGCGGGCACGCATATGCGCCACCTGCGCCAATGCCGGCTCACCCGCGCCCTCGTTGGAGTCGGCCAGTTCCGCATCCTCTGCCAGATAGCGGGCCAATGTGCCGGTGTCGGCAAAGCTCAATTCCGTCGCCAAAGGGCGGCGCATCGGCAAAGCCAGATAGATACGCTCGTCCTTGCATGTCTTGTCAATCTCCAGCGGCTCGACCATCGAGTCCTGCCCTGGAAAACTGAAAGGCGTGCCATCCGGGAACACCCCAACCGCTTTGAGCAAGGCCAGTTTTCCGAGTGCCAGGGCTTCGACATCCAGCACCAACTCGCGGAACCCCCAGAAATAAGGTTCAGCAGCGAGCGACCTGGCATGCGAGAAAAACTCCAGATACCGCTCTTGCTGCTGAAAGTGCTGAGGGCGCAAAAACATGCCCTCCGACCAAACGACCTTGCGCATAAACATGGTTGCACCCGACTTGGTTAAAACGGCAGCCGCATGCCGCCCGGCATACTGGGCACCGACCCACTGGTGGGCACAGGCACCTCGGTCACGTTGGAACTCACGGAAACCTTGTTGGTCCCAACGTAAACCTTGACGTAGGAGGATTCAAACGACGGATGAAAGACCGAAAAACGCCCTGCCTCCTTGGGCGCAGGCAGCGGTGCAATACCGCGCCATACCGCCCTGTCCAAATCGCGGTAAGCCACAAACACACCAAGCACACGCTCCTCGGCCAACGCTTTTCCTAGCAACACCTTCGCTTCGCCAGGCTGCAAGATAAAGCTCTCCTTGGACACCAAGTCAGAGGACAGAATCTGCTCATCCTTCTCGTACATGCTGAAGAAATCACTGCTGTTGAAAGCCGTCACCCCTTTGAGCCGGTAGATCTTGACCTGCACTGGCGTGGGCTGGCCATTTCGGTCAAGGTTGAGCTGGTCGTCGGCAGTGATGACCACGGTGTAAGGCGCGGGCAACACTGGCGCCGGCCCCGCACAGCCAGACAACATCCAAGCCGCGATAAGTGCAATGAGACTTTTCATCGTGATTTTTCTATGAATTTTATTAACTCTATAGACAATCACTATTGTGCCAGCGCCTGTGTCACTCGTGGGGAACATGGCGCAAAAACGGATGAATTGTTGCCAGAATTCAACCTATTGGAGACAGACGGCGTTGCTGCCGGGGTGCAGAGGTGTGCTACGTCAGCAACTCGCAGTCCACGCTTGGGCCTCTCATCCGCGCCATCGCTTGGGCGATGAAACGACCACCGCAGATGGTGGAACTCGTCAATTGCACCGACCGGTCTGCGCAGTTCGACCGCGTGCTGTGCGCACGTCTGGCCAACGGCGGGAATTCAGCCCAACAACCTATAGGGGACCTCTCAAAACCTGATTTTTTGAAAAATTGGCATCAAATAAAGCAAAGGGTTAGGAGACGATTTTTTGAAATTTTGGAGGTTTTGAGAGGTGCCCTAATGCATACCAAAGTAGGAATGGATCAGGCAATTTCCTGATCCGGCTATTTCAATCTCCCCTCAGGGTAACCTTGTTCACTCAACGGTAAATCAGCCTTAATTAATAAGTTCTCAGAATACCTTCGCGAGCTGTCTCGGAGTTATCGCACATAGCATGTGCTTGCTTGAACAAGGCCTGAGCTTTCGCTGCATCTCTCTCTATTACCTCGTAATGACTCGCTTTATTTAATACAAGATTGTACTGCAAGTAGTGTGTGGACGCCTTGGATACAGATTTCCCTTTCTGGGCTGTAAAGCTATCAAGAAATTCATATGATCCGCCCCAGCGTGGAGACAGATAATTTATCGCACTGATGGAAGCCGCCATTCCTTTGGGATCAACCTGTTCGGCTGTACGCAGCCACTGCTCAGGAGTTTTTCCCTCTATCTGATTCAACATGGCAGCTAAGCCAATGAAGGTACTGTGGGGTAAGGCGGATCTCGGATCGAGCTGTATGGCTTTTCGCAGATAACCCTGAGCAACGACACTCATCTTATTGGCGTCGACCCACTGGCTGTTCTTCACATTAGCTGTCGCTCTGCTGCCTCGCGCGGCAAAAGCTTTATCAGAATAGAACATGCCAGCATTGAGCTGGGCAAAAAATGATGTGGGGCTTTGGTCAGCCCACATCTTGGTAAGCTTTTCTTCGCGGGCGCCCATCTGTTGCAATGCCACCAAATCGCGAAGTGTCAGCAGGTCACCCCCCTCGGATTTGAGATTTTTCCGGTGCTGCTTGCTAAGTTCTTTTTCAAGCTCTTTAAACTTAAAGCCGTTTAACAGTTCTGCTCGTTCGACATCCTCCAAGGTTGCCGAGTCTTCTGGAATAAGAGAGCAATTGGCCGCGTAAGTATTAGAGATTAGGCATGCACTGACCAGCGTGATGGCCGCCATACGGGGAAGACAAGGAGTGATTGGATTGTGGTGCATAGGTAAAATATCTAATAAAGCTTAAAAGTGTAAATTATCAATACAAAGTTACTGGAATAATGAAATAGAAAATAAATTAATAGATTTTTATTCCGCTTTGGAATTTAAATAAAAGCCGTATGCGCATGAAACATAAAATATTGGAATCACAAAATTCATATAGTAATCCAGCCTATTTCCATTAGATACAAAGAAGCTAGTTGAAAACACCATTAACAGCATTGCAAGAAATCGAGCAAGCACCTTTAATAGACTATCATCTGCAGGATAGGATATGGTAATTAATATTATTGCAGAAAATAAAACACCATTTACAAGAATTCCCACCAATGAAAGACTACCGAATAAATAGCAGTAAAAAATACATGCAGTCGCAATGATAAGCGCCTCATATCTAGAATTAATCAAGTTGTATTTCAAATCTATGGTGTTTATTGATCGGAATATATTTATAAGTTGACGAAGATTTATTTGAAAAGAAATCAATAAAGATATTATGCCTATCGTCACAAATAACAAAGGCGAATATATTACCATTACTGATATTGGGAATTTGATGTAAAGCGGAGTATTTCCCAAGAAATTATTCAAATTATCACTGAACAGCTGCATTAAAAATCTTGAGGGAGTTGCAAAAACATCAGTGGATGCAGCCAAAAAAAACACAACAACAGACAAAATATTTAGCTGCAAATATTTTTTAATATATGTTTTTCCATAAATCAAACTAATAGATTTATTGAAAATAAATAAATAAACTATTACGGTAAATATTATAGTGAATATAAACATTTGAAGTATTAAATGAATCAACGCTGCTTGGCATTTTTAAATTAGTAAATTAGATATTGGATTTACAGGATATACATAAATATTAAAATCGCCAGCTATGCCATCGGGATCTTGATATGATCATCTATAACATCGAAAATTTACTGAGCCAAAGTAAATTATATTGACTTGGAAATTTTACCAAAGGTTAATGCCAGATATTCTATTGAAGGAGATTTTTGGAGAAAAGCTCATATCTGTAAAATTGATTTTCCTCACCGAAGTAAAAAATTCTCTTGCATCCCCCTTTTCAAATTTACTCTCAAACCTTACTTGAATTAGTTTTTGCCCCGCAGAAGTAATTTGCTCATAATTTATGTTTTTAATCTTTAGCTCTTTAAAGTTACCCATCTTTAATTTAATATATTCAAAATCGCTTGTGTATTGATCAAGCGATGTATTCATTTTGCTGTATTTCAATATCCATTCGTAATTTGCTTTATAGTTTCCTGAGTTGAAATTAAGATGAAACCTATTTGCATAATTGGTGTATAGCTCTTTGCTACTTGGTTGATTGCATCCTGCGGAAAAGAAAATTATAAAAATAGGCAAGAGATATTTAAAGTATTTCATATTAGCAGTTTGTATTTTGGGTGCAATCTAATGCACTAACGCTAAAACCGTCTCCTTTTGAGACTCCGATAGATATTGAGGTTGAATTTGTTTTTGAGTCTTGTGTGCCTTGTGCTCCGACAGAACCCATTGCACCCCCACCTAGATAGCCTCCTGATGATTCCGAGACTCCAGCTGATGGTGCACTGTCTGAAATTCCTACTGCTACGCCTACACCGTACATGGCTCCTAATCCCAGTAAGTTACATGAGGCCGAATAATTGCAATTAATAATTGATAAATTTCTTCTTATACCGAATGCTTTACCCGTTGACGTGGCTCTTCCATATAAACCTTGTGCACTTGCATTGGTGTCTATGAATATGGAGAAGGGAAGCGCAGGTGATTCAACTATTGGTGGGGCAGGACCCTTCATCGCGTCAGAGAGTGCACTTTGATTTCCGGCTAAACTTCCATTGAAGATCGGTATAGAACTCCATCCTTGCAAACCCAATGGATCTAAATTCTGCAGTGGCTTATTTACATATTCAAACGAGTTCCACCCTCCGTGCAACTTAATTGGGTCTGAATTTATGTATAGAGCAATATCAGATTCATAATACCGATACCGGTTGTAATAAAGCCCCGTATCCTCATCCGCATGCTGACCTGGTAGCCTGATCGGCTGGTACAGCCCGCTGGGGTTATGCTCCACCCGCACATTGCCCCAGGCATCCAATTGCACCGCCCAATCCACCCGGGTGTCTTCCCGGATCAAGGCATGAGACGTTCCCAGGTGATCACAGAGGTGGGGACTTCGGGCTTTTGCGCGGCATGGAGTTAGCTGCAAAAGCAGGCCTGCAGGTAGCTTTGGGAGACGTATCTGACTCGATGACTCTTACCAACTTATCTCCGATGACGACTAAATCCATCTTAGTCTAGAGCTCATTAGTGGATCATTTCATGAGCGGGACTCTGAAATTTTTGGGGGACACATTTAGCACTGACTTTGAGATTAGAATTTATAACGTTTTAATTTTTCATAAAAAATCAAAATGTATAGAAATTGTAGTGACAAAGGAAAAAAAATCACTAAGGGAATGATATATATCTCATTAGGGGAAATTATGTATGTGGATAACTGATGATTTTTTGGATCAACTCTTATTTCTATTTGGTTTGAAAATTTTAGATTGTTTTTTATTTCTTGCATTTTTCTCGACGGAATATTCATGTATTCTTTTAATTCAACGCCAATATTCCGACCATTAAACCTCACTCCATTTATCAAATATGAATACCGAACACCGACCAACGCCCCCTTATAATCAATATCTTCAATTTGTGCGGAATAGCGTTTCCAGTCGTTTATTTTCGCATAACCCGAAACGTATCTAAAGACATCCTCAAACAAAATACAACTCATCGACATAGCTAAAGAAAAAGCAATCCAGGCGATGGTATTTCTTGGCCATAGATATAGCGCCAAGAGATCAATGGAATCATTGTATTTATTCACATTTCACCTGACATGTCAAACAAGGGACTTCAGTAATTGACTCTGCAAATTCTTCTAAATATTTTCAGTTTTAAATCAAAATATCTAAAACAAACCTTCTAATCATTAAATTGATTTTATTTCTTCAAATAAAATCCGTATAGAGACAAAAAAAATGCTATTGGCGTCATAAAACTAGCTATATTATCAAGACGACTGCCAATTTTTGAAAAATAATCAAAAAATCCAACAGCCACAATTGAAAGCACAACGTGAACTATAACAAATCTAACATCTTTTGCAATTTTTTCATTTGATGCCAATATGACAACAGTGATGAAACCCACAACCAATGCCATATATAAATTAAAATCCCCAACAAATAGGAAATATGCACTTAAAAATAAAAAAATAAAAAAATGAAAGTATTTTAATTTTTTCATTGAATCGTTAAATTTTTTTAGATCATCCATTTCAATAATCTCTAGTAATCGGATTTCTTGCACATCTCACCCCCCATATCCTCAACCACTGATGTTTTGTTGTTTACTCTAAATGGAATATACTTTTTAACACCGGCAAAAACTGCATCCTTAAGCGGCCCTCCAGGGGAGTATCCTGCAGCTAGATCTAATGTTGTATCTGAGAGAAGAACAACTGTTGGCTGGGGCTTCAACATTTTTGATCCAGTGCCAGCAATTATGCTCACCGCACCTAATGCATGCGCTGCAGTCCATAGTATTACAGTAGATGCAAAGATACCCGAAAGTACCCTCTGCAACTATCTACTGAAGCAAAAAAACCGCCAAAATCACATTTATTTTTTATAATACTTCAGATAAAATCCATAAAGTGTGGCCAATACAAAAATAGGCAATACAAAATTCAAAAAATTGCTTAGCCTTTCATTTGTCCCCGACAAAAAATCATACGAACCAATCATCATAATGATTAGAATCATTTGAAATATTGCTATATGACCTTCGTTTTTTTCGGAAATGTAATTATTCAGTATCAAGCCAATTATAAATATCCCGCCAATTATTGAAAAATTAAAAAACAAAAACTCATCAAACAAATACATGTATACGCCAATCGCAATTGACATAATTAAAGATGCATACCTTGACTGCTTTATATTGTTTTTTATAGCTTCAATTTTTTTCATATTATTCAATTATAAATTGGATGTTCCGCATGACTTTTCGCTCGGACCTGCGACCGCAGACGGAGCCATCTCCACAGCAGTAGTCATTATTTTTTTCAAAACGATAAATCCTATATCTTTAATAAAGCCTCCTGGGGCATGTGCACCAGCTATGTCCAATACGGCATCATTCAGATGAATAATATTCGGTGTTGGCTTAAGAATTTTGGAACCAGCGTCAGCTGCTGCACCAATCGCTCCGGCAACCGGTGCAGCAGCTGCCAAAGGAGGGAAATAAGCTAATGCAATAGATGCGGCTCCAAAATAATCTGATTGCTTAGCCAAATAATCAGCTGCCTCAAGTTTGCTTGTTGGAATTCCAAATTTTCTTAAGTTTTCCCGAGAAAATACTGATTCTTTATCAGATAAACATTGCCCGCAGTTTGTCAAATTCATTGCATTAGTTAGTGCCGCTTGATTTCCGGGAAGATTTCCGTTGAAAATCGGTATACTTGCCCATCCTTCAAGACCTAATACGTCTACCCATTGGAGTGGATTTTTTACATATTTATCCAAGTTAATACTGGCATTTATCCCTAGAGGATCCTGATTAATAAATCCGGCTATATCCGGCTCATAATACCGATACCGGTTGTAATAAAGCCCCGTATCCTCATCCGCATGCTGCCCAGGCAGCCTGATCGGCTGGTACTCCCCGCTGGGGTTATGCTCCGCCCGCACATTGCCCCAGGCATCCAATTGCACCGCCCACTCCAGCTGGGTGTCTTCTCCGATCAAGGCATGGGGCGTGCCCAAGTGGTCACACAGGTAATGCCGTATCTCGATGCTTTGCGCCGCTTCCTCGCGCTGGCTGGTCACCGTCTGCTCCAGCTCCTGGAACTGCTCGTACATAAAGCGCTGCAC